>CBIHQF010000637.1:0-2570 GCA_966211665.1 uncultured Pseudomonas sp.
GACTAGGCGTCCCCACAAAAACGGCCGAGGAATCGGACTGGGCTCGCACGCGAGTTTACTTGCGGTAAATGAGCATTCCGAGGCCGTTTTTAACCCAGTATTGCCAACGCAGGTAGTTTTTCAGCGGCCTGTTAAGCCTGGTTTCAGCTTCGCTGCCTAATCTGGCGCCCGTTTCTATGGATTAGAGGTTTACGGCATGCTGCGTTTGGCCCTGGTTGTATCGTTCGATCCACATTTTCAGAGGGGGGAGTCGCTATGCGTGGCCTGTTCACTCTGAAGCGGATGCTGTCCAGCAGCGCGCTGATCGGCCTATTGCTGCTGGCGCTGGTGGCGCAGGAATTTCGCCTATTCGAGCGCGCCTGGTTCAACATCCAGCAATGGCGACATGCCGCCGAGTGGCAGGAGAGCTCGATCTGGCTACCGGATTACCGGGTCGAGATCGAGGGGCAACCGATCGTCGGGCTGGAGGACGATATTTCCGCGCTGACCTACGACCCGGATCGCCACAGCCTGTTCACCGTCAGCAATAAGAATCCGCAATTGATCGAGCTGTCCCTCGATGGCCGGGTGCTGCGTCGGATCGATCTGCTCGGTTTTGGCGATGCCGAGGCGGTCGAATACATCAGCCCCGGGCGTTATGTGATCAGCGACGAGCGCCGCCAGCGCCTGATCAAGGTGCGTCTGGACGACGACACCACAGTGATCGATGGGCGCGACTCGCCGCAGCTGTCCCTGGGCCTGGGGCTGAATGGCAACAAGGGTTTCGAAGGTTTGGCTTACGACCTGCGGGGCCAGCGCCTGTTCGTCGCCAAGGAGCGCGACCCGCTGCAGATCTTCGAAATTCACGGCTTCCCGCAGCGCGCCCCGGACCAGCCGTTCGCCGTGCACGTGCTCGACGACCAGAAGCGCGACGCAGGCTTGTTCGTGCGCGATCTATCCAGCCTGCAATACGACCAGGGCACCGGGCACCTGTTGGCGCTGTCCGACGAGTCGCGGCTGGTGTTGGAGCTGAATGTCGACGGCCGGCCGATCAGCAGCCTGTCGTTGCTCAGCGGGCAGCAAGGGCTGAAAAAGTCGGTGCCGCAAGCCGAAGGCGTGGCCATGGACAACGACGGCGGCCTGTACCTGATCAGCGAGCCCAATCTGTTTTACGTATTCAAGAAAAAGGCCGGGGTGTAAGCCCGGCCTGGTTTCAGCGGGTCAGGCGCTTCACGCCTTCGCTGGTGCCGAGCAGCAGCAGGTCCGCCGGGCGGGCGGCGAACAGGCCGTTGGTGACCACACCGACGATATTGTTGATCTGCGCTTCCAGCTCGCGCGGATTGACGATCGACAGGTTGTGCACATCGAGGATCTGGTTGCCGTTATCGGTGACCACCCCTTCGCGGTACACCGGATCGCCGCCGAGTTTCACCAGCTCGCGGGCGACATGGCTACGGGCCATGGGGATCACTTCCACCGGCAGCGGGAAGGCGCCGAGTACCGGCACCAATTTGCTGGCGTCGGCGATGCAGATAAAGGTTTTCGCCACGGCGGCGACGATCTTCTCGCGGGTCAGCGCGGCGCCGCCGCCCTTGATCAGGTTGAGGTGCTCGTCGCTTTCGTCGGCGCCGTCGATATAGAACTCCAGGTCGCCGACCGTATTCAGCTCGTACACCGGGATGCCGTGGCCCTTGAGGCGCGCGGCTGTGGCTTCGGAACTGGCCACGGCGCCGTCGAATTCCATCTTGTGCTTGGCCAGGGCGTCGATAAAGCAGTTGGCGGTGGAGCCGGTGCCGACGCCGATCACGCTCTTGGCGTCGAGCTGGGGAAGGATGGTGTCGACGGCCGCCTGGGCGACGGCTTGCTTGAGTTGGTCCTGGTTCATCGCGGGTTCTGCGCCTAAGGGGGAGGGTAAGAGTGGAATCGAAGGCGCGAATTATAGCGCGTGAGCTCGCTAAAACCTTGCCGGGTGTCAGCCGCAGGTAGCCCGGATAAGCCTAGGCGCAATCCGGGAATGGGCCGTCGCGGATTCGCTGCGCTTATTTGGGCCACGAAACTGCGTTCACATATCGCATATGGTCGTTCGGCGCGGGCCTGGGGTAGACTCGCTGATTCCTCGAAAAGCCGCCTGCGATGCCCGCCATGCTCGAACAGTACGTCAAGAAGATCCTCACCTCGCGCGTCTACGACGTCGCGGTGGAAACGCCGCTGCAAAGCGCCCCGCAACTGTCCGAGCGCCTCGGCAACCAGATTCTGCTCAAGCGCGAAGACTTGCAGCCGGTGTACTCGTTCAAGATTCGCGGCGCCTACAACAAGCTCGCCCAGCTTTCGGCAGAAGAGCAGGCGCGCGGCGTGGTCACCGCCTCGGCCGGCAACCACGCCCAGGGCCTGGCGTTGGCGGCCAAGGTGTTGGGGGTTAGCGCGACCATCGTGATGCCCAAGACCACCCCGGAGATCAAGGTCCACGGCGTGCGCTCGCGCGGCGGCAAGGTGGTGCTGCACGGCGACAGCTTCCCCGAGGCGCTGGCCTATTCGCTGAAGCTGGTCGACGAGAAGGGCTACATCTATATCCATCCCTACGACGACCCGCA
>CBIHQF010000638.1:0-2522 GCA_966211665.1 uncultured Pseudomonas sp.
ACCGGCCTGTCACGCCGGGGGTCGCGGGTTCGAGTCCCGTCCGCTGCGCCATATACGAAACCCTCAGGTAGCGATACCTGAGGGTTTTTTATTGCCTGCCGTTCTTGGCAGCCCCCCTGCGGGCCGTCGCTGCGCGACGTTAAAAATCGCTCCAGGCGATTTTTTATTGCGCGTGACAAACTGTCATCTTGCGTTCATCTGCCTCCTCTAGCTTTATTGACATGCTCTTTGTAATGCTCCTTTTGTGGAAAAGCTAAAAAGCATTGAGCGTTCAACAAAGAATCGAATGGGAGGAACTGCGATGGATGATTATCAAGAAGAGCTGCTCGAGTCCCATGCTGCTGAGCCGGACATTGCGCAATGGGATGAAGACGCCACCGAGTTGTGAATGTATCGAAGCGGTGAGGTCTCAATCGGCTTTGCGTTGATCGCGGCGAAATTCCCCCGGCGTTTGCCGGTTCCAACGTTTGAAGGCGCGCTGGAAGGCTTCGGCCGAGGCGAAGCCGAGCAGGTAGGCGATCTCGCCGAAGGCCAGTTCGGTATCGCGGATATAGGCCATGGCCAGATCACGACGGGTTTCATTGAGGATGGTGCGAAATTGTGTGCCTTCCTCGGCGAGCTTGCGGCGCAGGGTCCAGGTCGGCAAGTGCAGGCGCGCGGCGACTTCCGTCAGGTCGGGTTCGCGGCCGTGCAGCAGTGGCCCCAGCAACTGGGCGACGCGTTCGCGCAGGTTGCGGGTGCGGGTCAGTTGTTCCAGCTCCCGTTCGCAGATGTCCAGCAGGTGCTGCCAGGTGCCGGGGCAATGCTCGGGGTTGCGCAGATTGAGGGTTGCCGTGCTCAGGCGCAGTTGGTTATGGGCGGCGGTGAACTCCACCGGGCAATCGAATAGCGCGGCGTATTGCTCGCTGTAAGCGGGCGGCGGAAATTCGATCTGCACCTTTTCCACCTCCAGGCGCTGCCCGCTCAGGCTGCCGAGCTGATGGGGCCAGCTGGATAGCACCGAGTCGATCACGAAACGGTTGTAATCGTTATAGGGGCTGATCGAATAAAACCGTAGCCAGGCGCCGCGCGCGTCTTCATGCAGGCTGGGCTGGCCGCGATAATTGGATGCATACAGCGGTTCGAAACGGATCAGTGTGCGCGCCGCTTCGCGCACTGTCGGCGCCTGCGCCGCCGTTACCCCCGCCAGGCCGATCTGACTCATGCGGCTCAATTGGCCCATGAGTAAACCGATACCCGCTTCGCCGGTTTGCTGGATGGCGGCGTGGCCCATGCGCATATAACGCGGTATCGACAGCCGCGCCTTGGCCTGGCCCAGGCGCGCTGCGTCGAAGCCGTAGCGTTCGAGCAATGGCTGTGGGTCCTGCCCCAGCTGGCGCATGGCATCGGCGAGGCTATGCAGGAAGCCCAGGGAAAGATCGCCCAGGCGAACCCGTGTGGTTTTCATGGTGTGGTTTTCATGGTCTGTGCGTATGCAGGGGCTGTCGCTCAGGGTAGGGCGGCGCGGGCGTCTTGCCAAGACACGCTGTTAATTAAGATCAATAACTTGTCACTTTGGGTCATTGAGAGGTGTTGCTCCGCTCTCTATCGTCTAGGGCATAGCGACCGGGGCTCTATCGAGGCCTCGGCATTCCCGTGAAGTCCCCTGTCCGATGTGGAGAGCCCCCAATGACTGCCACCCGATACCCACACCTGCTGGCCCCGCTGGATCTCGGTTTCACCACCTTGAAGAACCGCACGCTGATGGGCTCGATGCATACCGGCCTGGAAGAGAAACCCAACGGCTTCGAGCGCATGGCGGCTTACTTCGCCGAGCGCGCCCGTGGCGGCGTCGGCCTGATGGTCACCGGCGGTATCGGCCCGAACGAGGAAGGCGGCGTGTATTCGGGGGCGGCCAAGCTGACCACCGTGGAGGAGGCGGAAAAGCATAAGATCGTCACCCAGGCCGTGCACGAGGCGGGCGGCAAGATCTGCATGCAGATTCTCCACGCCGGCCGTTATGCCTATAGCCCCAAGTCGGTCGCGCCGAGCGCGATCCAGGCGCCGATCAACCCGTTCAAGCCCAAGGAGCTGGACGAGGAGGGCATCGAGAAGCAGATCCAGGACTTTATCAACTGCTCGGTGCTGGCCCAGCGGGCCGAGTACGACGGCGTCGAGATCATGGGCTCGGAAGGTTACTTCATCAACCAGTTCCTGGTCGCCCACACCAACCACCGCACCGACCGCTGGGGCGGCAGTTACGAAAACCGCATGCGCCTGCCGGTGGAGATCGTCCGTCGTGTGCGCGAGGCCGTGGGGCCGAATTTCATCATCATCTATCGCCTGTCGATGCTCGACCTGGTCGAAGGCGGCAGCACCTGGGACGAGATCGTGCTGTTGGCCAAGGCCATCGAGCAGGCCGGCGCGACCCTGATCAACACCGGCATCGGCTGGCACGAAGCGCGCATTCCGACCATCGCCACCAAGGTGCCGCGTGCGGCCTTCACCAAGGTCACCGCCAAGCTCAAGGGCGAGGTGAGCAT
>CBIHQF010000639.1:0-2521 GCA_966211665.1 uncultured Pseudomonas sp.
CCCTCCCACCCAGCCCTGGTATTGAACCGACACATGATGGTAGTCACGACACTAGCAGGCCGTTGAAAAACGTAGGCGAGGCAGGTAAGACAAGGCTAGGCGCCCCCGACAAAAATAGGCGAGGAAGGGCTGGGGTCGCACTCGACTTTACTGCTGTAAATGGGCATTACTCGCTTCGCTCGCCCTACGGGCCGCGCTGAAGCGCGTTAGCCGCAAGCGGCTTCCGACCGGGCTGGCGCTCCAGCCTGTTTTTAACGCCCCTCTCTTTTATCAAGAGGGCCAACGCAGGTAGTTTTTCAACGGCCTGCTAAGCGAGACAGACAAGGAACGATAGATGCCGGCGCGCAATATTCTGGTGATCAACTGCGGCAGCTCGTCGATCAAGTTCGCCCTGGTCAACGAGGCGCACTCGCAATTCGCCTTGAGCGGCCTGGCCGAGCGCCTCGGTAGCCACGATGCGGTGCTGCGTTGGCAACGCGGCGGCGAGAAGGACAGTTTGATGATCCCCAATGGCGATCACCGAGCGGCGCTCGCGCAATTGCTGCCCCTGGTGCAGAGCGCCGCGGGCGGCACGCTGCATGGTATCGGCCATCGCGTGGTGCACGGCGGCGAACACTTCACCGCGGCCTGCCGCCTGGATACAGCGAGTCTGCAAGCGATCCGCGCCACCGCGCCGCTGGCGCCGCTGCACAACCCGGCCAATCTATTAGGCATCGAAGCGGCGATGAAGCTGTTCCCGAATCTGGTGCATGTCGCGGTATTCGATACCGCGTTTCACCAAACCCTGCCCGAACACGCCTACCGCTACGCCGTGCCGCAAGCGCTGTACCACGAGCACGGCGTACGCCGTTACGGCTTCCACGGCACCAGCCACCGTTTCGTCAGCCACCGCGCCGCCGAGCTGGCCGGTTTGTCGGTCGGCGACAGCAGTTGGTTGGTCGCGCACCTGGGCAACGGTTGTTCGACCTGCGCCATCGTCAACGGCCAGAGCCGCGATACCAGCATGGGCCTGACGCCGCTGGAAGGCCTGGTGATGGGCACCCGCAGCGGCGACGTCGACCCCAACCTGCACAGCCACCTGGCACGCACCCTGGGCTGGAGCCTGGAACGGATCGACGAGATGCTGAATAAGCAAAGCGGCCTGCTCGGCCTGTCCGGGCTGTCCAACGACATGCGCAGCCTGGAGCAAGCCCGCGAACAGGGCCACGCCGGTGCGACCCTGGCCATCGAGGTGTTCTGCTACCGCCTGGCCAAGTCCCTGGCCGCGATGAGCTGCGCTCTGCCGCAGCTCGACGGTTTGATCTTCACCGGCGGCATCGGCGAGAACTCGCCCCTGGTCCGCAGCAAGACGGTCGCCCACCTGAAACTGCTCAACCTGGCCTTGGACAAAGAAGCCAACGCCCGCAATATTCGGGGAGTCAGCGGGCCGATTCACGCCTACGGCCACCCGCGCATATTGGTGGTGCCGACCAACGAGGAACGGCAGATCGCTCTGGATACGCTCGCGTTGCTCGGCCATTGAGTTAGCGCAACGAATACCACACGTTGGGCTTCGCTACGCTCAGCGCCAACCTACCTGTAGCGACCCGTAGCGTCTGTCCGTAACGAAATGGAGATTTTATGCACACCTTCTTCATCGCCCCCACCGGCTTCGGTGTCGGCCTCACCTCCATCAGCCTGGGCCTGGTCGGTGCCCTGGCGCGTACCGGGCTCAAGGTCGGTTTTTTCAAGCCCATCGCCCAGCCGCATCAGGGCGATGCCGGGCCCGAACGCTCCAGCGAGCTGATCGCCCGCACCCATGGCCTGCACTCGCCCACCCCCCTGGCGCTGGCGCATGTCGAGCGGATGCTCGGCGACGGTCATCTCGACGAACTGCTCGAACAGATCATCAGCCTCTATCACGAGGCGGCCGCCGATAAGGACGTGGTCATAGTCGAAGGCATGGTACCGACCCGCCAGGCCAGCTATGCCGCACGGATCAACCTGCATCTGGCCAAGAGCCTGGACGCCGAGGTGATCCTGGTGTCGGCGCCGGAGCAGGACAGTCTCAGCGAGCTGTGCGACCGGGTGGAGATCCAGGCACAGCTGTTCGGCGGACCGAAAGACCCGAAGGTGCTGGGCCTGATTCTCAATAAAATCCGCAGCGAAACCAGCCTGGAGGTGTTCACCGAGCGACTCAGAGAGCTCTCGCCCCTGCTCAGGAATGGCGATTTCCGCCTGCTCGGCTGCATCCCCTGGCTGGAAGAACTGAACGCCCCGCGCACCCGCGACATCGCCGACCTGCTCGGCGCACGGGTGCTCAACGCCGGCGATTACGAACAGCGGCGCATGCTCAAGATCGTGCTCTGCGCCCGCGCCGTGGCCAACACCGTGCAATTGCTCAAACCCGGCACCCTGGTGGTCACCCCGGGCGATCGCGACGACATCATCCTCTCCGCCAGCCTGGCCGCGATGAACGGCACGCCCCTGGCCGGTCTGTTGCTATGCAGCGACTTCGCTCCCGACCCGCGCATTCTCGAAC
>CBIHQF010000640.1:0-2517 GCA_966211665.1 uncultured Pseudomonas sp.
CGATGCCGATCAGCGCTTCGTCGAGCCTGGGGCGCCCGGTGCGCCGGTCGAAGGTCAGGGGGGCTTGCAGATAGGCCTGGCTGCCGAACAGGATCAGGCCGACGCGGTCGCCGCGGCGGCCTTCGATAAAGTCGCCGAGCAGGTGTTTGACCAGGGTCAGGCGGTCCACCTCTTCATCTTCCCAGCGCATGTCGGCATAGCTCATCGAGCCGGAGACATCCACGGCCACCAACAGATCGCGACCGCTGGCGGGCAGGGGCAACGGCTCGCCGACCCATTCCGGACGGGCGGCGGCGCTCAGCAGCAATAGCCACAGCAGGATAAGCGGCAACTGTTGCCGCCAGGACGGCAAGCCGGCGCGCGCACGGCGACCGGCCAGACTCTCCAGCTCGCCGAGAAAGCTGACTTTCAAGGCGGCCTCGCCGCTGTCCGCCGCCGGCAGCAGCCGGCGCAGCAGCCAGGGCAACGGCGCCAACAGGAAGATCCACGGCCAGGTGAACTCAAACATGCTTGCGTATCCAGATGGCGACCGCCTGGTTGAGCCCATCGATGGCCTTGTCGTCCAGGGTGCAATGCGGGCGGTAGGCGCCCTCGACCAGAATCATCCAGCGGGTCAGTCCGGCGGCCGGGCAGCGATTGTCGAGAAACGCCAGCCAGGCGCGGCTGTTCAGCACATGGCTGTGGCTTTGCGGGTAACGCTCGCGGCACAGGCGCTTGAGCAGGCCGTTGAGTTGCTGCAACCAAGGCCCGGCGGGAGCTCCGTCGTAAGGTTTGGCGAGTTGTTCGAGTTCGGCCAAAGCGGCCATGCGCAATGGGTCCAGACCTTGTTCGCCGGCTGCCTCGCGGCGCTTTTTCGGCAGGCGTCGGAGCAGGCGAATCAGCCCCCAGAGCAACAGCGGCAGCAGGATCGCGAGCAGCCACCAACCGGGCGCCGGCGGCCACCAGCCGATGGGCGGCGGGGCGATAAGGGGTTCGAGTCGGTCCAGCGGATTCATGATGGCTTCCCCGAGCGCTGGGCATTATTGAGGTGCTCGCGCAACTGTTCGATCATCTCGCGCTGGGTGCTCAGGGGCAGCAAGGGTACGCCGAGTTTTTGCGCCAAGCGCCGCCAGCGCGCCTGCCGGGCTTCGCCCTGGCTGTGATAGGCCAGGCGTAGATCGGTGTTATGGGTGTCGAGTTCCAGCCGCGCGCCGCGCTCGGCGAAGCGCAGCAAACCGGCGGCGGGCAGGGCGTGGTCGAGCGGGTCGCTTAGCGGCAGCAACAGCAGGTCGGTGTGCCGGGCGAGGAGAATCAGCTGCTGCTCGCTGCTGTCGCTCAGCGTGCGTTCGTCGCAGAGCACCATCACCAGGCTGCCGGGGCGCAGCACCTCGCGGGCGCGGCGCAGGGCAAGGCCGAAGCTGTCGCGCGACGGCTGCAGCTCGGTGGACAGCGCCTGGTTGGCCCGGGTCAGGCGATTGAGCAGTTGCAGCAGGCTCTGTTTGCTGCGTCGCGGCTTGACTTCGTGCTGCTCCAGATCGCCGAAAACCAGCCCGCCGATACGGTCGTTATGGCCCAGGGCGGCCCAGCCGAGCAGGGCGGCGGCATGGGCGGCGAGCACCGATTTGAACATCAGCCCCGAGCCGAAGAACAGACGCTGGCTCTGCTCCACGAGGATATAGATCGGCCGCTCGCGCTCTTCATGGAACAGCTTGGTGTGCGGCTCCTGGGTGCGTGCGGTGACCCGCCAATCGATGGTGCGCACATCGTCGCCGGCCTGATAGACGCGCACCTGGTCGAAGTCCACGCCGCGCCCGCGCAGCTTGGATTGGTGCAGGCCGATCAACGGGCTGCGCCGCGCCGGGGTGGAGAACAGTTGCACCTCGCGCACGCGGTGACGCATCTCGATCAGCTCAGCGAGATTGACCCGTACACCGGGTTGCGTAGGAAGGGTGTGCATGGGCGTCAGGCGACTGCCACCACATCGAGAATACGTTGCACCACGCGGTCCTGATCGATACCCGCGGCCTCGGCCTCGAACGACAGGATGATGCGGTGGCGCAGCACGTCGAACAACACCGCCTGGATATCCTCCGGGCTGACGAAGTCGCGACCGGCCAGCCAGGCATGGGCGCGTGCGCAACGGTCCAGGGCGATCGAGCCGCGCGGGCTGGCGCCGTAGGCGATCCACTCGGCCAGCTCGGGATCGAACTTGGCCGGGGTGCGCGAGGCCATCACCAACTGCACCAGGTATTCCTCCACGGCGTCGGCCATATACAAACCGAGGATTTCCTTGCGCGCGGCGAAGATCGCCTGCTGGCTGACCCGGTGCTCGGGCTTGGCTTCGCCATTGAGCGCGTCGCCGCGGGCCTGGGCGAGGATCTTGCGTTCGACGTTGGCGTCAGGGAAACCGATCTTCACGTGCATCAGGAAGCGGTCGAGCTGGGCTTCCGGCAGCGGATAAGTGCCTTCCTGCTCGATCGGGTTCTGCGTGGCCATCACTAGAAACAACGGCGACAGGTTATAGGTGCAGCGGCCGAC
>CBIHQF010000641.1:0-2506 GCA_966211665.1 uncultured Pseudomonas sp.
GCTCTTCTCTCAGCAGACCGAAGCCTCGATGGTCGCGCCCGAGGCCAAGGAGAATTTGCGTGTGGAAGCGCTCAAGCAGGTGCAGGAGGTGCTGACGCAGGAGGAAGGCAAACCGCTGGTGGAAGACCTGTTATTCAACAACCTGATCATCCAGTAGCGGTATCCAGGCTCCATTCGCAGGTGCAGTTGCGGCCTTGGTGCTTGGCTTGATACAGCGCCTGGTCGCTGCGTGCGATCAGCATATAGGGCTGGTTGTCCTGATTGGGCTCGATGCTGGCCAGGCCGATGCTCAGGGTGATGCGGCCGATAGGGCTGGCGGGGTGGGGGATGTCCAAACCGGCCAGTTGCCGATGAATATGGCTGGCCACATGGCCGCCGCCCTGCATATCGGTATTGGCCAGGATAATGGCGAACTCCTCGCCGCCGTAGCGGCACGCCACGTCGCCTTCACGCTGCAGGCAATCTTTCAGCAGGTCGGCGACCTGTTGCAGCACGTCGTCGCCGGCCAGGTGGCCGAGCTGGTCGTTGTAGGCCTTGAAATAGTCGATATCGAGCATCAGCAGGGTCAGCGGGGCGTTGTGCCGGCGTAAACGTCGCCATTCGCTGGCCAGTTGGTTGTCGAAGAAGCGCCGGTTGTACAGCCCGGTGAGACCATCCTGTTGCGACAGGCGTTGCAGTTGCGCCTCCACTTGCAGGCGTTCTTTGTTGTCGCGGGAAACCCCGATCAAATACTCATGCTCGTTGACCGTCATGATCTGCGCGCTGATTTCCGCGGCCTGATAGCTGCCGTCGCGCCTGCGCATCTCCCGCTGGGAAATCGGCGAGAGCTTGTCCTGCTGAGCCTGGCGCACGCTGTCCAGCCAATGGTGGAAGCCCGGCAGCAACTGTTCCGGGTCCTGCTTGAGCAGCTCGCCGAAAGCCTCTGCGCTATAGCCCAGGCTGCTGTGCATGGCCCGGTTTATGTGCAGGATGTCGCGGGTTTGCGGGTTGATGATGAACAGACCGTCGCGGCTGGAGTCGGTCAGGTCGAGGACCAACTGCAGGCGCTCGCGGCTGTCGCGCAAGGTCTGCTCGGCTCGTTCGCGCTGGCTGACTTCTTCATTCAGCCGGCGATTGCTGGTTTGCAATGCGCTGGCGCGGCGGGCGTTTTCCAGGGCCAGGGCCATGGCGGCGACCAGCAGCAGGCTGATCACCAGACTGGCGGCGAACACCAGTTCCGGCAGCGGCGTGGTCAGTTGTTCCACCAGTCGCTCGGTGGGCTCCAGACGCAGGGCGAAATTGGTGTTGTTGAGCAGGTGCAGAGGAATTTCCTGCTGCAAGGCCGCGACGGCTTGGTCGAGTTCGCGCCGGTAGATCGGTTTTCCGCCTTCGAGCAGGGATGCGCTGAAATTGCCGTTATCGATATTACTGAGCAGTGCGTCCATCAAGCGCTCGACGCGAAACACCCCCTGTATGAAACCGTCGAAGGTGCGCTCGCCCCGCTCGTCGGTAATGTACAGCGGCGTGTAGAGGATAAAGCCACGGCCGCCCTGTACCAGCGCGAAGCTGTTGGAAAAGCTCGGCTCGCCAGTGGCTTTGGCTTGCATGGCCAGCCGGTAATTGGGGTGGTCGGGGGTGAGGCGGAATTGCTGAGCTGCTTCGTTGCCTTGCATGGGCTCGATCCAGCGCATCGCCAGGTCGGGCCCCAGCCATTGAATGGCTTGATAGCCTTTGAAGTTTTTCAGGGAGAACTGGCTATCGAGGGTCCACTCGTCGCGCGGGATACGCCCACGGTAGTTCCACAACAGCGCCAGGCTACCCAAACCATCGACCTGTTCGATCAGGCTGCTTTCAAGCTGGCGCGCCAGGCTGTGGGCTTGGTATTCGACGCGTTCGGCGATGCGTTGCTGCTGGCTGGTCAGCAGTTGCTGCCAAAGCAGCAGGCTGGCGAAGCACAGCGCCAGCAGGATGGCGACCAGCGCCATGCGTGCAGACCATAGGGGCAAGGAGCGCCGCAGCATAAATGACCTCAGAAGGTTCATCCATTTAAATAGCACAGCGCCATTTCAGCGGATAGCAAGGATCGCAGCCCATTGTGCACCACTGACGGGCATAACCGACAGACGGCTGCCTTTCTGCACCAGCGGGAGCTCCAGCAGGGCGTTTTGCGCCTTTAGCTCGGCCAGTGGTATCACCCGTTCGAACGCCTCGACGAAGGCGACATCGAGTGCGCTCCAGGGGTTCTTTTCGGCGCTGGCCTTGGCGTCGAAATAATGGCTGTGAGGATCGAGCGCGCTGGGGTCGGCATACGCCGGGCTGTCTATCCGGGCGATACCGGCGATACCCGGCTCGGGGCAGCTGGAGTGATAAAAGAAGAACAAATCGCCCGGTTGCATGCTGCGCATGAAGTTGCGCGCCTGGTAGTTGCGCACCCCGTCCCAGCGGGTTCGACCAAGCCTTTGCAGCTCGTGGATCGATAATTCATCGGGTTCCGATTTCATTAGCCAAAAGGGCATGAACTTTGCTC
>CBIHQF010000642.1:0-2503 GCA_966211665.1 uncultured Pseudomonas sp.
GCAGGCAGTTTTTCAACGACCAGCCAATCGCACGCACCCCGTAGCTGGGGTGTAAGCCTGGCCGAGCTGAGTTTCCAGGCCCAACGAATCAGGCCGTGTCCTGATCGCTGGCGAATGGCAGCAGGGTGATCATGCTTTCGCCCATTTGCTTGGCGTAGTCCTGCAATACCTCGCCGGCCAGCGCGACTATGTCTTCGCTCAGTTCGAGGCCGACGCCGGTACGCCAGGTCACCACCATGTCCAGGGGCGGCGGTTGCGGCACATTCTCGAGAATGGTGACCAGGCCCTGCTTGAGTTCCTCGATAACCAAGGCCGCGGGTAACGCGCCTATGCCGAAACCATCACGGATCAGGCGCTTCATCGCCGCCACCGAATTCACGCAACTGATCCGCGGCGCGGCGACGTTACCGGCATGCAGCAGATTGAGAATGTCCTGGTGCGGGCGCGAGTTCTTGGAAAAGGTGATGATCCGTTCCTTGGCCAATTCATCCATCGAGGCGTAGCAACGGTCGTAGATCGAACCCGTGAGGACGATCCACTGCACCGGGTAGCGCGCCATTTCCAGGTTGCGTACGCCATCGCCGCGCACCACGTCGGTCTGGAAAACGATGTCCAGATACCCCTTCTGCAATTGCTCGCACAGGTTGCGCGCGGTGTCGGCGGTGAGCTCGATTTCCACCGCCGGATAGACCTCCATGATCTTTGTTACGAAAGGACTCAGCAGTGTATGGATCACCGTGTCCATCACGCCTAAACGGATGCGCCCCTGGATATTGCCGGTCTCGCTGATCGACTGCTTCAGCGCCTGCATGGTGTCGAGCATGCGCTCGGCGTATTCGAGCACCTTGCGCCCTTCCGGGGTCAGCGAAACCCCTTTCGAATCGCGCAGGAACAGGCGGACCCCCAACTCGTCCTCCAACGCGGCGATGCGACTGGAAATCGAGGCCTGGGTGCTGAACAGTTTTTCTGCCGTGAGGCGGAAACTCTTCAGCCGTGCGACCCAGACGAAGGTCTCGAGAAATCTCAGGTTCATGGCTGTTCGGCCCTCGTGCGGTAAACGGATAACGGCGTTTTGCTAGCAGCAACGAAGCAGGTTACATGCCAGCATTCGGTAAAGTCTTGCGCCGGGCGCATCGGATTTTCTTATCGGTGGCCTCTGCTTTTTTTCGTTGGACGCTGTCTCGCGCTGCTACCAAGAATCTCCCTGCGGCAACTCAAGCTCGATAACAAAAACTTGATAACAACAGACCGCGAACCGCGCCCTGCCAAGCAGACGGTAACCACCGCTGTGCGCGCTTACCTCACAGGAGAGATTTCTCATGAACCAGATCCACCGCATGGCAGCTTTGCTCGCCATCAGCAGTGTGCCCGGCGTGGCCAGTGCCGACTTCATCAGCGACAGCAAAGGCAGCCTTGAACTGCGCAATTTCTACTTCAACCGCGATTTCCGCCAGGATAATGCACGCGACAAGGCTGAAGAATGGGCGCAGGGCTTTTTGCTGCGCATGGAGTCAGGCTACACCGAAGGCACGGTCGGTGTCGGCATCGATGCGCTGGGCATGGTCGGCTTCCAACTCGACTCCGGCGAGGGCACCGCGGGCAGCGGCTTGCTGCCGGCAGACCGCTCCGGCGGTTCGCAGGGCGAATATGCCAAACTCGATGTCACCGCCAAGTTCAAGGCCTCCAAGAGTACCTTGCGCATCGGCTCCCTGGCGTTCCGCAGCCCTATCGTCTCGTCCAACGACTCGCGCCTGCTGCCGGCCTCGTTCCGCGGCGCTCTGCTGAACGTGCAGGAGATCGACAAGCTCACTCTGCAAGGCGGCAAGATTGACCGGGTCAAGGCCAACGCCTCCACCGACTACACCGAGATGAGCGCCAACCGTATCGGCGGCGACAGCGACTCGTTCACCTTTGCCGGCGGCGATTACAAACTGACCCCCGAACTGAGCCTGGGCCTTCACTACGGCGAATTGGAAGACATCTACCAGCAGTACTACGGCACCCTGCTGCATGTGCTGCCGCTGGGCGAAGGTCAGTCGTTCAAGACCGACCTGCGTTACGCCAAAAGCCGCGAAGACGGCAACTTCCGCGATATCGACAACAAGGCCTTCGGCGCCATGTTCACCTACACCCTGGGCGGCCACGCGTTCGGCGCCGGCTACCAGCGCATGAGCGGCGACGACCCCTTCCCCTATATCGCCAACAGCGATCCGTACCTGGTCAACTTCGTGCAGATCAACGATTTCGCCAACATCGACGAACGCTCCTGGCAGGCTCGCTACGACTACAACTTCGCCGCCATGGGCATTCCCGGCCTGACCTTCATGACCCGTTATATGTCCGGCGACCACGTCGAGGTCGGCGGCAGCAACGGCGGCAAGGAATGGGAACGCGACATGGACCTGGCCTATGTGGTGCAGAGCGGCCCGTTGAAGAACCTCGGCCTGAAATGGCGTAACGCGACCGTGCGCTCCAACTTCGGCAACGACCTCGACGAAAACCG
>CBIHQF010000643.1:0-2501 GCA_966211665.1 uncultured Pseudomonas sp.
CCCGACGCTGACGTCGCTGATCACCTGAAAATACTGACTGCCGACGGCCAGGCCCTGGCTTTGCAGGCTAAGCCCCGGCAGTTGTGCGAGAAAGGTCGCCACGTCGGCATAGCCCTGGCTGCCGCGGCTGGCCACCAAACCCTCTGCCGTGCTTAGCGGCACACCGTCGGCCAGGCTCGCCAGCACCCGAGCATCGGCCGTGTTGACGTTCAGCGTGGCATCCGCCGGCAAGGCGCTGACGAAGGGCAACAGGCGCCGATAATCGGCCTCGGTCATTTCCAGTAACAGGCGCAATTCGGATACATCGGTTATCGCGCGATTGGCCGTGCGATAAGGCGGCTGCATTAAAAGATACTGATTGTCTTCGGCACCATAGGCGCCATTCGGCTCCTGATCGGCATCCAGCCAGTCGACCAAGCGTTCGGCATAGGGCGCAACTATCTGCAGGCCCAACAGCAGGCGTTTGAACTGCGCCACCGCCGCCTCGTTCGGCTGCCCCTGGCGCACCAGGCTGTTGAGATTGAAACGCCCGCTCGGGTCCTCGATACGCACCTTGAGCTCGCCGCCTTCATCGAGGGCGAAGGGTGCGAAAGGCTTGGCCCAGGGCTCGGCCAGATGATCGACGGGGGCGCGCGGATCGCCCTGGCGCAAATCGTTGCGCAACACCGCCTTGGCCAAGGTTTCGCCACCCAGGGCGTAATGCCAGGCCTGACGCACATGCAGTTGGTTGGCGCTGCTGCGGATCGACAGTTGCTGACGGGCGATGATCCCAGCGCACACCACTGTCACCACGGCCACCACCAGCATCACGGTGATCAGCGCCATGCCACGCTGCGTTTTCATGGGGCGGGCTCCTCGACAGTTCTGCCGCCCGCCTGCTCGCCGTCATCGCGCGGCGTTTCCTCGGCAGGCTGCTCGGGAGCGGTCTCGGGCGACTGTTGGGCGCGCTCGGGCAATACATCCGGCAAGCGCAACACACGGCGCAGTTCGCCATGGCGCCGATGCTCGAGCACCAGCTCCAGCGCACGCGGCAACTCGTCTTGCTGTTCTTCGCTGCCGTTGTCGGTCGGCGGCCAACTGCTACGCCAGTTGCCTTCGCCGTCCAGATAACGCAACTCCATGCGCGTCACCCCATCGAGCACCTGCTGGATCTGCGGCTGGCTGTCCTGGGACTGATCGAGCACCTTCCAATAGCGCCGCTGCCACTTCTCCCCGCTCAACTGCCAGCGCACCCGCTGCACGGTGGCGCGCGCCTGCCCGAGCGGATTGCGCCAACCGGCGCGGCTCAACTCCAGGGCGACGCCATCGACATCCTCGCCGAGCAAGGCCGGACGCTCGTCGCCGAATGGATCGCGCACCGGACGCGGGGTCACCTGCAAAATATCGCGTTCGAAGGCGGCCATGCCACGCACCAATTCGCGCAACTGCAATTCATGGGCACGGGTGCTCGCGTCGGTTTTCAGCACACTGTCGAGCATGCGGTAAGTGGCCAGCCCCAGCAGCGCGAAGATCGCGATTGCGATCAGCAATTCCAACAAGGTAAAACCATCCATGGGCCTGGCCATTGCCCGCTTCATTGCGCCGCTCCGAGAAAACCGCTCAGGCTGACCACCGCCCGCTCCCGCAGGTCGCCGCCAAGCCCGCGCTCCGGCCGCGGCGCGACCCATAAAGTGACTCGACGCATGCTCGGTTCGCTGGTCGCCTCAATCTCGCTCTGCCATTGCCAACGGCGCCCAGCGAACTCCAACTCGCCCTGATCGCGCCCATCGCCTGGCGGCGTCTCGGCCAACTGCAGTTCGGTCAAACGGTTATCGGCGATCCACATGGCCAGCGTCTTGTCCTCCAATCGCGCGGCGGTTTGCAGGCTGCGTCCGCTGGCGGCCAACACGCTGGCGGCGACCAGGGCGAAAATCGCCAGAGCGACCAGCACTTCGAGGAGGGTGAAAGCGCGCGCCTGTTTCATCCGGAGCGGCCCTGCTGGCCATCCAACTCGACCCTGGGCAAGCGAAAGCCATCGCTGGACAGCGATAAACCCATGCCGTCCTTGCGCCGCTCACTCAAGCGCAGGCGAAACGGGCTGAGTTCGCCGCTCGACAGCACCAATAACTGCGGCAGCCTGTCCGCGCTGTCGCTTTTCTCGCCCGTGGGCTGCGGCAACTTCAAGGCCTCGCCTTCCAATTCGACGCTCAATTCGGCCCAGCCGGGCAGGCGATGGGGCTTGCCGTCGAAGGCGTCCCAGCTCGCCGACTGCGGGTCGTAGCGCAACACCTGGTAGGCTTCGTCGGTCAGGTACAAACCGTATTCGCGGTTATCCAGCACGGCCTCCTCGGCCAATACGCCGATCAGACCGGCCAGGCGCTCGGCCTCGTTGCGCAGCTCGCGCGAAGGCCCGGCGATACCGATGCTGAGAGTGGCCAGGCCGATCAGGCTGCCGAGGATCACCAGCACCACGAGCAGCTCGATCAGGGTGAAACCGCGGTGCTGGCGCATGGTCGCTTACA
>CBIHQF010000644.1:0-2500 GCA_966211665.1 uncultured Pseudomonas sp.
AGCGCAGGGCTACGGCCATGGCGGTCGGTGCGGGCAAGTAGAACTCGATATTGTCGATACCGGTCGAGTGGTAAGCGGTCGAGACATCCCCCCAGGGAATGGTCACCGCGTTTTTTTCGCCGCGACCGAAATCGATCGCGCGGCGTTTGTAGCCCAGGGGCACTTCGGTAAGCACTCCGGCGCGACGCACCTTGCCGCCGTATTGCAGGCCTTCGAGCGCGGTTTTCGCGGTACCCGGCGAGAACCCGCTGTCCGTGTCGAAGCCCAGGGCCAGTTGGCTGGCGTCCGGCATCGCCCGATGCAGGCAGGCGGCCAGGCAGTCGCTGGGGATCACATCGAAGCCGACGCCGGGGCATACCACCAAACCCCGTTCCCGCGTTTGCGCATCGCGGCCATGGGCGGCCTCGAAGACCGCGATCTCGCCGGTGATGTCGAGGTAATGCGTGGCGCTGGCCAGGCAGGCTTCGAGCATCGGTGCGCTGGTCGCGGAAAACGGGCCGGCGCAATGGACCACTACCGCGACGTCGGCCAGCGCTTCGCGCGCGCGTTGCGCATCGTGCATATCGAAGATGCGGCACTCCAACCCGAGCACGCTGCCGAGGGCGTGCACCGTCGCCGGGTTGCGCCCGCCGAGGATCGGCTCGAGCCCCTGGCGTTGCGCTTCGTTGGCGAGCAGGTGGCCGGTGTAGCCGTTGGCGCCGTAGATCATCCAGGTCTTATCGGTCATGTGAACTCCTGTCACGCATGCGGGTTGACTAAACAGGGTAGTCGGTCGTGGCGAATTGCCTGGTTTGGCGCGCAACGTAGCCAAGGTCGCTGTTCTGGCACGCCGGGACAGGGCGCTGCGGCGCAGTGGTTGCTAGAGTGCATGCACGAGCCAATAGCGCGGAGAAGCGACGATGAAGATCCTGGTGACGGGCGCAAGCGGCTTTATTGGCGGGCGTTTCGCCCGCTTCGCCCTGGAGCAGGGCTTGAGCGTGCGGGTCAATGGCCGGCGCGCGGAAGGGGTGGCGCATCTGGTCAAACGCGGTGCGGAGTTCGTGCAAGGCGATTTGGCCGACCCCGAGCTGGTGCGACGGCTCTGCGCGGATGTCGAGGTGGTGGTGCATTGCGCCGGCGCGGTAGGGGTCTGGGGGCGCTATCAGTCCTTCTATCAGGCCAATGTCACGGTCACCGAAAACGTCGTCGAAGCCTGCCTCAAGCAAAAGGTCCGGCGTTTGATCCATCTGTCCTCGCCCTCGATCTATTTCGATGGCAAAGCGCATGTCGATATCAAGGAAGACCAGGTACCCACGCGCTTTTCCGATCACTACGGGGCGACCAAGTACCTCGCCGAGCAGAAGGTTTTCGGCGCCCAGGAGTTCGGTCTCGAAGTGCTCGCCTTGCGCCCGCGCTTCGTCACCGGCGCCGGCGATACCAGCATCTTTCCGCGGCTGATCGAGATGCAGCGCAAGGGCCGTCTGGCGATCATCGGCAATGGCCTGAACAAGGTCGATTTCACCAGCATGCAGAACCTCAACGATGCCTTGTTCAGCGCCTTGCTCGCCGCCGGGCCGGCCTTGGGCAAGGCCTACAACATCAGCAACGGCGCGCCGCTGCCGCTGTGGGACGTGGTCAATTACGTATTACGCCAGATGCACCTGCCACCGGTCACCCGGCATATGCCTTACGGCCTGGCCTACGCCGCGGCGGCGCTCAACGAGGGCGTGTGCAAGCTGCTGCCGGGCCGTCCGGAACCGAGCCTGTTTCGCCTGGGCGTGGCGGTGATGGCGAAAGATTTTTCGCTGAATATCGACCGCGCCCGCGAATACCTCGACTACGACCCCAGGGTCAGCGTGTGGACCGCCCTGGACGAGTTCTGTCAGTGGTGGCAGGCCCAGCAGACTCGCTGAGCGCTTGCCTCAGGCGTAAACCCGCTGACCGCGATAGATGCGCACCGAGCCGCTGGTTTTGCCGACATGGGCGGTCTCCAGCAGCGTTGCCGGCAGCTCGACGGGCGTCGCCGGTTTGCTCGCGGGCGTGGTCTTGTCGCTGAACTGGGCCAGGCGCTGGCCGAGCCGACGGGTTTCTTCGTCGCTGGAGAACAGGCAGGCGCTGAGCATGGCATTGATCGCGTCCGGCTGGCTGAGTCGGATCTCGATGGCCAGTTCGCTACGCAGGCGCCGACGCAACGCTTGCATGCAGTCCAACATCGCTTTGTTCAGTTCCATGTGCCTTCCCCCTGTGTGGTTATCGCGCATACCGGGGTTCGTCTTGTCGCAAACCGCCGGTAAAGGACGCACGAGGGGAACTGCAAAGCTTGTACCAGTTCACAGAATCCAGGGCCGCCGGGCGCGCGGGCCCTGGGTCATCTATTTCGCGCCCTTCATCAGTGCGTATCGCACCGGCGTCGCGCAACGCTGAAGCGGTTCGCGCTAACCGGTATACTGCCCGGCATTTCGCGCTTCTCAGCAATTTCTTGAAGGTTCCCCCATGCGTAACGATGCCCACGACGAACTCG
>CBIHQF010000645.1:0-2489 GCA_966211665.1 uncultured Pseudomonas sp.
CGATGCGCGTTTAAACGCCCTTGGGCGTGACCAGGGTTTTCAGGTGCTTGACCACGTTGGGCGCACCGGCCAGGCAGAGGCCTTCGCCGAGCGCTGTGGCTTCCTGGTTGTGCTTGGGCAGCAGTAGAAACTCCGGTGCCCCGGGATTGCGCAGCAGGGCCAGCCGCGCATAGGGCAGACCCGTATCGAGCAGCAGACCCATGAAGGTCGGATCGCTCCAGGCGGCGCCCGGCATGGCCAGCACGTGGTAGCGTGCTTCCAGGGTGGCCAGGCCGCTTGCGCTCAAACGGTAGCTGGTGAGTTCGGCGGGTAGGGTGATTTCCATTTCACGACGACGGGCATAGGCCACTGCGCAGGCGAAGGCCTCACCGTGATGCTCGCCGGCCCAGAACACCCGCTCGCCGCGCCAACTGGCCTGACGCAGTTCGATGCGCTCGCCGGCTAGAAACCGCGGCAACGCCAGGCTGATGGTCTTGACGAAATCCTTGTAGCTGATGATGCGCACCTGACGACAGTGTTCGCAGGCGGCGTAGTCTTCGAAATTAGCGAAATGGGCGTATTCGGGATCGCAATGGGTGAGGCCGTCGATCATCCGCAGGTCGAAAGAGGCGAGCTGTTGTTGCTGTTGTTCGACGACGCGGATCAATACCGCATGGGCCTCGGCCTTGTCTTCCTGCACCGGGCCGGACAGCGCGTTGCGCGGCAGATCGACCAAACGGTGCAGCGAGGCGCCATCGAGCCAGCAGATGCTTTCCCGGGGTGCAGGGATTGCCGCGAACGGCAAACGCAGGGTGCTGGCGCGTGACAGTATCTGCTTGGGCACGCGGCCGATAAGGCCCATACGCTGCGCCAGGCCGGCCAGGCGCGCACTTAAGGTCGAAGGCTGTTCAGACACACTCATGGCCGGCTGCGAACTCCAGGAACACTTGTGCCAGTGTGGCAGAGCACACCCCTTGCTGCACAGACCCCGCCGAACGGGCTGCTGGATTTTCCGCGAGGTATGCCGATCGCCTGTGGCAAGATTGCCGTATTCATCTGCAAAAAAGAGCCTCCATGCCCACTTTGGTGTTGGATATCGCCTTATCGGCCGAACAATTCCTGGCGGTTTATCAAGGCCGGGCCAACCGTGTCCTGGTGCGCAGCCGGGATGGACGCCGGGTTAGCGTGCCGGCTCATCATTTTCGGCCATTTTTGACCCATGAGGGTATCCATGGTTCCTTCGCGCTGGAGTTTAACGCGGCTGGCGAATTATTAAAGCTGCAGCGTTTGCTTTGAGCGCCCGGCCGCGCACCTCGCCTCCAAGCCCTCACGGCCTGTATAATCGCCGCCTTTGCGACTTTACCTATCCGAGCTGAGCCTGCCCATGTACAACCTGGCCCGCGAGCTGCTATTCAAACTTTCCCCGGAAACTTCTCACGAACTGTCCATCGACATGATCGGGGCCGGCGGCCGGCTGGGTCTGAACCGCTTACTGAACAAATCGCCCGCCAGCCTGCCGCTCAAGGTCATGGGGCTGGAGTTTCCCAATCCGGTCGGCCTGGCTGCCGGGCTGGATAAGAACGGCGATGCCATCGACGGTTTCGCCCAACTGGGTTTCGGCTTTATCGAGATCGGTACGGTAACGCCACGAGCGCAGCCGGGGAACCCCAAACCACGTCTGTTCCGTTTGCCGGAGGCCGAGGCGATCATCAATCGCATGGGCTTCAACAACCATGGCGTCGAGCATTTGCTGGCGCGGGTGCGGGCGGCAAAGTTCAAGGGTGTGTTGGGTATCAATATCGGCAAGAACTTCGACACTCCGGTCGAGAACGCCGTGGACGATTATCTGTTGTGCCTGGATAAGGTGTACGCCCACGCCAGCTACGTGACCGTCAATGTCAGCTCGCCGAACACCCCTGGCTTGCGCAGTCTGCAGTTCGGCGATTCGCTCAAACAGTTGCTCGAAGCCCTGCGCCAGCGCCAGGAAGACCTCGCGCAAATGCATGGCAAACGTGTGCCCTTGGCGATCAAGATCGCCCCGGACATGAGCGACGAGGAAACCGTGCAGGTGGCCGATGCCCTGGTGCAGGCCGGTATGGATGCGGTGATCGCCACCAATACCACGCTGAGCCGCGACGGGGTCAAGGGCCTGGAGCATGCGGACGAGGCGGGCGGCTTGTCCGGTGCGCCGGTGCGCGACAAGAGCACGCATATCGTCGAGGTGCTGGCGGCCGAGTTGGCCGGGCGTTTGCCGATCATCGCCGTGGGCGGGATTACCGAAGGCAAGCATGCGGCCGAGAAGATCGCCGCGGGTGCCAGCCTGGTACAGATTTATTCCGGATTCATTTACAAAGGGCCGGCGCTGATCCGCGAAGCGGTGGATGCGATTGCCGGCTTGCCGCGTAACGCCTGAGTCGGTGTTGCCAGGCAATAATCGTCGGAAAATAAAAAGGGCTCCCTAAGGGAGCCCCCTGGGCTCGCGCCCGCCGCTCGAATGGAGCGGTCTCGAT
>CBIHQF010000646.1:0-2486 GCA_966211665.1 uncultured Pseudomonas sp.
CGAGCCCGTCGCCCGAATGCAATCCGGGAGCGAGAGGCAGGTAGCTGGTCAACGCCGTTCACTCTACTGGAGCGGTGCCGCTCGCACTGGCCTCGGTGCGGGTCAAACCATGCCGGGCCCCGGCTGCGCTTGTTCTTCCTCGTCCACCGCCAGATCGAACAACGGGTCGAGCGCATAGCTGCTGGCCGCCACGCGTTGCAGATGGCGGGCGTGGCCGGAGCGGAAGTCGCTGTGGTCCTGCGCGGCGACCGCCGCCATTACTTCTTCGCCGGCGACGATTTCCTCTTCGAGCAGGCGCGCGCTGATCCGATCCAGCGCCGGCTTGAGGCGTTGCAGCAATTTCAGGCATTCGCCCTCGAGCTGTTGCAGCAGCTCGTCGGCCGCCTGCAAGGCTGCGCGCGGGTCGCTTTCCAGGTGGGCATCGCGCACCGCTTGCAGGCTCAGCAACGAGCCGGTCGGGCCCATGCCCAATGCGCCGACCATCGATAAGGCGATCTTGCTCGCCTCGTGCAGGTCCTGCCCGGCACCGGAGGACACTTCGTTGAAATACAGCTGCTCGGCGCCGCGTCCGGCCAGGAGCATCTGGATGCGTGCGCGCAATTCGGACTGCAGATGCAGGCGTTTGTCCTCCGTGGGCGTCACCAGGGTCACGCCCAGGGCTTGGCCGCGGGGCAGGATGGTGACCTTCTCGACCCGGCCGCAGTTCAGCGCCGCGGCGACTATGGCGTGGCCGGCCTCGTGCACGGCGATGCGCCTGCGCTCGCTGGCCGACAGCACACTGGCGCCCAGCGGCTGCTCGCCGATGCGGCAGGTTTCCAGGGCGTCGATGAAGTTCTGCATCGACACCTCGCCGCGTTGGCTGCGCGCGGCGAGCAGGGCGGCGTGGTTGACGATATAGGCGATGGCCGCCGGAGTCAGGCCGACGCTGTTGCGCGCCAGATGCGGGTAATCGACTTCGGCGCAGGCCTTGGTCTTGCCGGCATACAGGCGGAACAGCTGCTCGCGCTCGGCCAGGCTCGGCAGGCCGACGACGATGCTGCGGTCGAAGCGTCCTTCGCGCACCAGGGCCGGGTCCAGCGAGTTGGGGAAGTTGGTGGCGCCGAGCACCAATACGCCGCTATCGGCGGCGAAACCGTCGAGTTCGGTAAGGAACTGGTTGACGATGCGATTGCCCTCGGCATCGCTGGAACGGCTGGCTTCGCTACGGCGGCCGATGCCGTCGATCTCGTCGATGAAAATGATGCAGGGTGCGTGTTTACGGGCGCTGCGGAACAACGATTTGACCTTCTGAATGCCGACGCCGAAATACATCGAGGAAAAATCGCTGCCGCTGACCTGGATGAAATGCGCCTCGCACTCGCTGGCCAGGGCCTTGGCCAGCTGGGTTTTACCGGTGCCGGGCTCGCCGGTCAGCAGCACGCCCTTGGGCGGCCGCGCGCCCAGGGCGGCGAAGGCGGCCGGGTCGCGCAGGTAGGCGGTGACATCCTGCAACGCCAACTTGGCTTCGCCGGCGCCGATCACATCGGCGAAGCGCACCCCGGTGCCTTGTTTCAGCGTTTGGTAGGGGCGTAACTGCCACGCGCCGAAGCCGAGGGCGGCGAGGATCAACAGCAGAAACGGCCATTGCATGAGCAGCATGTGATACCAGCGCCGCTCGCCATCGGTGTCGAACAACGCCACGGGAAACAGCCGGGCGCCGTTGGCGTAGTCGCGCAAAATGATTTCGCCGATGCGCCCGGACTGGTCGGCCAGCCAGTAATGCTGGCCGTCGACGGTGCTGACGTAAATCCCATGGTTGCTCAAGGCGGCGCTGGCGATGCGCTCGTTGCGCATGTCGCCGACCAGGGTGGATAGGTCGCGGCGGTTGACCGTCCAGGCGTCGGTGGAGCGTTCGAGGGCCTGCAGCATGGCCGCCGATGCATCCTCGGGCGGGGCGTCGGGCGCGGAGTTGGCGTACCGGTAACCGGCGATCCCGACAGCGATGAGGGTCAGGCTCAAGGCCAAGGTATAAACGAGACGGCGATGACGAGCGAAAGGCGATGGTTTCATGTACACCCACAACGGCGAAGGCTTGACGACATCGCCCGGGTGGGGCGAACCGACGCGGCAGCGAGGCGCCGCCCGCGAACAACCGCCCGGCATGACGGCAAACTCGGCACGCGTCTGGATTATCGGCACAAGGGCGATGCTATTCAGTACGCAGAGACGAACGGAGCCGCCGTTGGTCGGTAGTGGGGAACTTGGGCGGCTACAACGAAGCGGCTTGAGGTTCACCGCCAATCGCGGCCAAGGCCGCTCCTACCAGGGCGCGCGCTCCTGTAGATCCTATGTTTATTCGCAAGGCCGTGACTTCGTAGGGTGGATGACGCTTCACCCATCCACCAACTGCGGTGGTGGATGAAAAAAACGTCAGCTACGCGCCCCGATCCACACACAGCTAGTACCGCTCCCTGTAGCCCGGAGGCAAGCCGGGGCAGCGGTCTTAT
>CBIHQF010000647.1:0-2483 GCA_966211665.1 uncultured Pseudomonas sp.
CACAGCCCCGCAGCGCAGCCCGCCACTCGCGCGCAGCCGCTGGCCGAACAGTTGGCACAGGCCGAGCGCCGGGCACTGGTCGATGCGCTACAGGCCTGCGCCGGCAACCGCCAACAGGCCGCCGAACGCCTGGGCATTTCCCGCGCCGGCCTGTATGCCAAGCTGGCGCTGCATGGGTTGGGCAAGCATGACTGAGCGAGGCCCCGTTCTTAGCCTGGATGTAATCAGGAAGTACTGCGTAAAGATAATTTCCCGGATTTCATATACGGGCTACGGACTACCCACCCATGGGAGGGACCGGGCGGCGTTCCGTGACTTCGGGCGATGCTTTGGCTTTTCGCCTGGCCATAACCTGGCAGCCCTGCGGGCTGCATTCGCCGCGGGGGCGCGCCTCCTACAAGTCCTGCGCCGCGGGCTGAGTCCGTAGTCCGGAATCTAATCCGGGGAGTATTTGGCTAAGACTGTAGGAGCGGGCTTGGCCGCGATGTTTTTGAGTCGCCAGGGATCGCGGGCAAGCCCGCTCCTACAGGGGCAAAACCAGTCGTGCATAGCCAACGCAACCGCGTGGGAGGCGCTTTAGCGGCGAGTTTTTGATCGCTGTTTTCGCGGCTGAAGTCCCTCCCACGGTTTAGACGCGCCTCAGACTCAATGTCCAGATTCCTGGATTTTTATATCTTTAGCCATCCAGGTTTCTGGATGCATTCCAGAAAACAAGACGGTTCAATCTAACGCAAAGCCTCCGCCATACCCTCCGATAATCGCCGCAAGCCCGCCAGTACAGGCCTCCCGCACGGCTCGATCAAAACCTTAGCACCACCTGGCACGGCTTTCGCTCTAGTCTGCTCAACGCTTTGTCTCGGTTGCCTGGCTGAACGAGCAAGCTTATCGGCATCGCCATAGAGCGCTGCCTAAAACAACAACAAAAGGAACCAACCATGGGTACCGTCGGTATTCTGATTTCCCTGGCTCTGTTGATGTACCTCGCTTACCGCGGCATCAACGTGCTGATTCTCGCCCCGCTGCTCGCCCTGCTCGCGCTGCTGTTCTCCGGCGATATCGCCATGTTGCTGCCGACCTACACCCAGGTGTTCATGAAGGCCATGGGCGGCTATGTGATTCAGTTCTTCCCGCTGTTTCTGCTCGGGGCGCTGTTCGGCAAGTTGATGGACGACTCCGGTTCGGCCCGCGCGATTGCCCACGGCATAGTCGCCAAGGTCGGCAGCCAGCGCGCGGTGCTGGCCATAGTGCTGGCGTGCGGCATTCTCACCTACGGCGGTGTGTCGCTGTTCGTGGTGGCGTTCGCCGTGTATCCGATCGGTGCGGCGCTGTTTCGCGAGGCGAGCATTCCCAAGCGTTTGATCCCCGGCGCCATCGCCCTCGGCTCCTTTACTTTCACCATGACCGCCCTGCCCGGCACCCCGGCGATTCAGAACGCCATTCCCAACCCGTTCTTCGGCACCGATGCGTTCGCTGCGCCGGGCCTGGGGGTGATCGCCGGTTTGATCATGTTCGGCCTCGGCACCTGGTGGCTGAGCGCCCAGGCGAAGAAGCTGAAGGCCGCCGGCGAAGGCTACGGCGAGCACCGCGACGACCCGGTAACCCAGGAACAGGGCAACACGCCGGGCTTCTGGCTGGCGCTGCTGCCGATCCTCCTGGTGATCGGCCTCAACTACCTGATGGCCAAGCAGATCCTGCCGAATATCGATGCCAGCTACCTGGCCAAGCCGGAGTTCGGCGGCCTGCAGGACGCCAAGTCGCTGATCGGCATCTGGGCGATCATAGTGGCGCTGAGTGCGGCCATCCTGCTGCTGATCGCGCTGCACTGGAAGCGCTGGATGGACCTGAAGAAGAGCGTCAACGACGGCGCCTTCGGCTCCATGCTGCCGATCCTCAATACCGCCGCCGAAGTCGGTTACGGCACTGTGATCGCTTCCCTGGCCGGATTCGTGATCATTCGCGACCTGGTGCTCGGCGTCTCCGACAACCCGCTGATTTCCGAGGCGGTGGCGGTGAATATCCTCGCCGGCATCACCGGCTCGGCGTCGGGCGGTATGTCGATCGCGCTGAAGACCCTGGGCGAGCAGTACCTGACCCTGGCCAACGCGGCCGGCATCAGCCCGGAGCTGCTGCACCGGGTCGCCGCCATGGCCTCGGGCTGCATGGACACCCTGCCGCACAACGGCGCGGTGATCTCGCTGCTGGCGATCTGCAAACTGACCCACCGCGAGTCGTACAAATTTATCTTCGTCAACACGGTGGCTTTCCCGATGGTGGCGTTGGTGGTGGTGATTACCCTAGGCACGCTGTTCGGCAGTTTCTGACAGGACTCTTTAAAGCTACTGCGCTCCACCATGCTGCGTTGCGCTCAGACTCGGACTGCTCATGTACTTCAGTACACTCCGCGTCCTCGCCTGAGCGCGCCTTGCCTGGTCGTCGCTCGCTACGCTTTAAAGCGCCCTGTACTCATCTTTATTCAATCGATT
>CBIHQF010000648.1:0-2474 GCA_966211665.1 uncultured Pseudomonas sp.
GTTGTTCGCCGCCGGTGAGGTGACCGTCGCCGGGCGCCGCGGCTTCGAGCGTTTATACGATTTGCCGGAGCGGGTATTGCCGACTGCCGTGCTGAATGCGCCCGAGGTGGGGAGTGCCGAGGCGCAACGGCGGTTATTGCTGCATGCGGCCGAGGCGTTGGGTGTGGCCACGGAAAAGGACCTGCGCGACTACTATCGTTTGGGCGCCGGCGACAGCCAGGCGCGGCTGGCCGAACTGCTCGAGGCGGGCGAACTTCAACAGGTGCGGGTGCAGGACTGGGCGCAGCCCGCGTATTGCCGGGGAGCGCCGAAAATTCCGCGCAAGGTCGAGGCCAGCGCCTTGCTGTCGCCCTTCGACTCGCTGATCTGGGAGCGGGCGCGTACCGAGCGTTTATTCGACTTCCGCTATCGCCTGGAGATCTACACCCCGCAGCACAAGCGAGTGTACGGCTACTACGTGCTGCCGTTTCTGCATCGCGAACGCCTGGCGGCGCGTGTAGATTTGCGCGCCGAACGCGCTCAAGGCTGTCTGGCCGTGCATGCCGTACATGTGGAAACGCCAGGGCTGGATGAGCAGGGTTTGGTGGCGCTCGCGTGCAACCTGCAAGCGCTGGCCGGTTGGCTGGGGCTGGGGCGCGTGGCGCTCAACTGCACGAGCAGCAACGCCGCACGCTTACGTGGGTATCTCGCCTGAGACCGCTGGGTCGGCAATTGCATACGGGTTCCGTTACAATGCGCGGCGAATTTGTCCTGCCCGAGAGCCCGTCCATGTCCGCCTGCCAGACCCCGATCATCGTTGCCCTGGATTTCCCGACTCGCGATGCCGCCCTGGCGCTGGCCGATCGACTCGACCCCCGCTTATGCCGGGTAAAAGTCGGCAAAGAGCTGTTCACCCGTTGCGGTCCGAATATAGTCGAGACGCTTGCCGGCAAGGGCTTCGAGGTGTTCCTCGACTTGAAATTCCACGATATCCCCAACACCACGGCCATGGCGGTCAAAGCCGCGGCCGAGATGGGTGTATGGATGGTCAATGTGCATTGCTCGGGCGGCCTGCGCATGATGGCCGCTTGCCGCGAAACCCTGGACAAGCTGGCCGGCGCCAAACCGCTGTTGATCGGCGTGACCGTGCTGACCAGCATGGAACGCGAGGACCTGGCCGGTATCGGTCTGGATATCGAACCCCAGGCCCAGGTGCTGCGCCTGGCCGGCCTGGCCGCTCAGGCGGGGCTGGATGGTCTGGTCTGCTCCGCGCAGGAAGCCCAAGCGTTGAAAAACGCCTATCCGGCGCTGCAACTGGTGACCCCGGGGATTCGTCCGGCCGGCAGCACCCAGGACGATCAGCGGCGTATTCTGACCCCGCGCCAGGCCATGGATGTCGGTTCCGATTATCTGGTCATCGGCCGGCCGATCAGCCAGGCCGCCGATCCGGCGCAGGCCTTGGCAGCGGTCGTTGCCGAACTGGCCTGAATCCCAGGCCCTCCCACCGATTCGTTCGACTAACCAGGTTTTGACACATGCATCCCGCCGCTGAAGATTCGCCCCTGGGTAAAGCCAGCGAATACATCGATACCTACACGCCGTCCTTGCTGTTCCCGATTCCCCGGGCGGCGAAATGGGCCGAGCTGGGCCTGAGCGCCGAGACCTTGCCTTATCGCGGCGTGGATTTCTGGAACTGTTTCGAGCTGTCCTGGCTGTTGCCATCCGGTAAGCCGGTGGTGGCCATCGGCGAATTCGCGATTCCGGCCGACTCGCCGAATATCATCGAATCCAAGTCGTTCAAGCTCTATCTCAACTCGCTGAACCAGACGGCATTTGCCGATCAGGCCGAGTTGCTGGCGTTACTGGAAAAAGACCTGTCGGCGGCGGCGGGCAAACCCGTTGGCGTACGCCTGCGTGGTTTGGCAGAAGCGACCGAGGAGGGCGTGGTCAGTGCGCCGGGCACCTGTATCGACGACTTGGATGTGGCGATCGACAGCTATGCCGCGCCAGCACCGGAACTGCTGCGCTGCGACGCCATGCGAGTGATCGAAGAGAGTCTGCATAGCCATCTGCTCAAATCCAACTGCCCGGTCACCGGTCAGCCGGATTGGGGCACGGTGGTGGTGCAATATCGCGGCGCGGCCTTGGATCACGCCAGTCTGCTGGCCTACTTGGTGAGCTTCCGCCAGCACGCGGATTTTCATGAGCAATGCGTCGAGCGAATCTTTCTCGACCTGCAGCGGTTGCTTCAGCCCGAGCACCTGACGGTGTATGCGCGTTACGTACGCCGTGGCGGATTGGATATCAATCCCTACCGCAGCAGCATGGCGATAACGCCAGATAATCGCAGGCTGGTGCGCCAGTAACGAAAAACCCCGGCAACTAGGCTGGGGTTTTAGTTGGCTCTGTACTCGTTAGATGTTGCATGCAATGGGTAGGTTGGCGCTGAGCGCAGCGAAGCCCAACAGGCATCTGCATGTCTCGTTGGGCTTCGT
>CBIHQF010000649.1:0-2458 GCA_966211665.1 uncultured Pseudomonas sp.
ATTCCGCCATCGCGGTGATGAAGGCCTTGTCCTGCACCCAGAATTTGACGCCGATTTCCGGCCCCGCGATAAAGGTTTCGTCGACCTGTTCGCCATAGATCCCGCCCAGGCTCAGCCCCACGAACGGCCGCGCCGCGCCGGAGCCGAAATGGTAGTCGTAGAAGGCCCGCGTCGAGCCGTCGAACTGCACGCTTTCACCTTCCTGATCGAAGGCGTTGATGGACTGACGCACGCCCCACAGGGAAGAGTCGCTGAGGTATTGGCCCCAACTGCCTTGTATAGAAAAGATCGTACTGTCGAAATCCTTGTCGCTGGTCCCTGCGCCGTTCAAAGTAATTTCCTGATCGCCGGTCTCTGGCGCGGCAAACAGCGCGGCGGGAAACAGAGCGGCGACGAGCATGGAGGTTTTGAAGAGCCGATTCATGACTATGCCTCTTGTCCTGAGAATTGGAGAAGTACGCATAAATGACGCTGCGCATAGTCAGTGACTCGCGTGTGCATCGGCTGTTCAGGTTATTTCTGGCCCTGTCCGCACGTGCGGCAAAAAGCTATCGGCGGGCTGTGGAATGGGCCTTTCGCAGGCGCGGATAGTCGATCCGCGTGCCCTGGCCGCAGTGCCTGCATAGTTCCTGTCCAATAAGTTCCTACCCAATGAGTTTCTTCCCAACGACTGGGTAGCGAATACCCACATCCGAACACTACCCACACGGGTCAGCCTGCCGACGCCACCACCTGAGACGGCCCGCCCAGCCATCCCGATCGATTTTATTTACATAGCGTTAATTAATTCGCACGAATCTTGCAGAATTTTTTACAGCCCTCCCCCTTTGTAACCTTTCCACCCGCGGAGTCACAGGACATGCCGTTGCGCCTCAAGCTTGCCTTAACCTACCTGTTTATCGGTCTTTTCCCAGTACTGGCAATGGCCATTACGGTGTACCTGCAGGCCAGCCAGGCATTACGGGAGCAAACGCTGAATTCGCTCGAAGCCGTAGCAAATATCAAACAAAGCCAACTATTGGATAACCTGCAGGCGCGCCGCGACCAGATCAGCACCCTGGCCAGCAACCTGGGAACCGGCTACGCCGGGCTCGAGGGCCCGGCCCTGATCAGCGCCGCGAACTACGACCGGCCGATCTTCGAGAATTTCATCCAGACCTACGGCTACCGCGAGCTGAAGCTGATCGCCAGCGATGGCCTGGTGATGTTCAGTGTCCTGCGCGGCGACGACCACCAGCAGGACCTCACTCATCCGGCCTGGCGCGACCTGCCCATGGGACGCCTGGCGAACGCCGGCCTGAGCCAGCAGGCGACGCTGATCAGCGACCTGGCGATCAACCCGCAAACCGGCGAACCCAGCCAGTTCCTGGTCAGCCCGGTGATCAGCGATGGCGAATTGATCGCCCTGCTGATGCTCGAATTGCCGATCGACTCGCTCAATCGGGTGATGCAGACCCGCCAAGGGCTGGGCGAAGCCGGCGAAACCTATCTGGTCGGCAGCGACGGCCTGCTGCGCTCGGACTCCGCGCGGTTCGGCGCGCATCGGGCGCCGCGTCGCGCCGATGCCGGCGTTGCGCTAACGGGCGAGGCCATCGCGCGAGCCCTGGGCGGCGATCAGGGGCGCCTGAGCGAGGCCGGGCTGAACCGCCAAGCGGCCCTCAAAGCCTTCGTACCGCTGTCGTTCGACGGCCAACGTTGGGCACTGATCGCCGAAATGGATCAGGCCCAGGCGCTGGCCCCGGTTCGCGCCCTGATGTGGCAGATATCGTTGCTCGGCCTCCTCACGGTGGCGGCGGTGCTGCTCGCCACCTGGCTGGTGAGCCGTAGCGTGATGCGCCCGCTCGGTGGCGAACCCGGCGCCATGGCCGCTCTGGCCCAGCGCCTGGCGGCCGGCGAGTTGAGCCTGCCGACGCAACGCGGCCAGGGTTTACTGCACGCATTGCACGACATGGCCGGAGCCTGGCGCACGGTGATCGAGCAGTTACGCCGGGCCAGCAACGCCGTGGACAGCGCCAGCGGCGACATCCTCGATGCCGCCGGACAAACCAGCTGCCGCCTCGACCAACAGCAGGAAGCGCTGGAAATGGTGGTCAGCGCGGTCGATCAGATGGCCGCCACCGTGCAGGAAATCGCCATCAGCGCCAGCCGCAGCGCCGACAACGGCGAGACCACGCGTAACGACTTCACCGCCATGCAAGGCACCCTGCAGCGCATGATCGGGCGCCAGGACCAATTGCTCGACGGCCTGCGTCAGGCCGATCAGGTGGTGCGGACCCTGGCCGGCAACAGCCAGCAGATCGCCTCGGTGCTCGAGGTGATCAGGGCGATCGCCGAGCAAACCAATCTGCTCGCGTTGAATGCCGCGATCGAAGCGGCCCGCGCCGGCGAACAGGGTCGCGGCTTCGCCGTGGTCGCCGACGAGGTGCGCAACCTGGCGATGCGCACGCGCAGCGCCACC
>CBIHQF010000650.1:0-2456 GCA_966211665.1 uncultured Pseudomonas sp.
TTACGGGCGGCGTTCCGTGACTTCGTATCGGCCGAGCGATACGCGGGCAGCCCTGCGGGCTGCATTCGCCGCGGGTCGCGCCTCCTACGGAACGCAGGCAATTCACGACTGCTAATACAACGCCTAACGAGGACATAGCCTTAGTCTAACCCCGGCAGGGATAGCGTTTAAGGCTGTCGGCCAGCAGGCTGCCGGCGATCGGTTGGTCGAACAGGTAGCCTTGGCCGATATCGCAGTTGTGCCGCCGCAGGAAGGCCAGTTGTGCGGCGGTTTCGATGCCTTCGGCGACGACTTTGAGCTTGAGGTTGTGGGCCATGGCGATCACCGCCGAGGTGATTTCCATGTCGTCCTGGTCCTCGGGGATGTCCATGATAAAGCTGCGATCGATCTTGATCACATCGATGGGGAATTTCTTCAGGTAGCTGAGCGACGAGTAGCCGGTGCCGAAGTCGTCCATGGCCAGGGTCAGGCCGAGGCTTTTCAGGCGGCTGAGTTGATGGCGGGTGTCGTCGGTGGCTTCCAGCAGCAGGCCCTCGGTCAACTCAAGCTCGAGCAGGCCGGGGTCGAGTTGCTCTTCGTGCAGAATCGCCGCGATCGAGCCGACCAGGTCGATATCGGAAAACTGCTTGGGCGAGAGGTTGATCGCCACTTGCAGGTTGCCGAGCCCGGCTTGGTTCAGTTGCTTGCTCATGCGGCAGGCTTGGCGCACCACCCATTTGCCGATGGGGATGATCAGCCCGGTTTCTTCGGCGACGCTGATGAATTGATCCGGGCGGATCATGCCTTTTTCCGGATGGTGCCAGCGCAGCAGCGCTTCCAGGCCGAGCAAACGCCCGGTTTTCAGGCACAGCTTGGGTTGGTAATACACCTCGAGCTCGCTCTGCTCGAGGGCGCGCCGCAGGTTGTTCTCGACGAACAGTTTGTAGTTGGCTTCGGCATTCAGCGCCTGGTTGAACACCTGCAACTGGTTCTTGCCGTTGGCTTTGGCTTTATGCAAGGCGATGCCGGCGTGCTTCATCAGGGTTTGCGGGTCGTTGCCGTGTTCGGGCGCACAGGCCAGACCGACCGAGCCGGTGATGCTGATCAGGTGGCTGTCGACGAATATCGGTTGTTCCAGGCTGTGCAGCACCTGTTGCGCCAGTTGCTGGGCGGCTGTCAGGTCGGCGACACCCATCAATATGGCGAACTCGTTGCTGGCGAAGCGCGCGAGAATGCCGCCGCTGTCGATACTGGCGGAGAGTCGTTCGGCCAGGCTGATCAGCAGCTTGTCGCCGGTCTGGTGGCCGAGGCTGTCGTTGATCCGTTTGAAGTTGTCGATATCCACCAGCAGCAGGCAGACGGGCGGCGGCGCACTGGCGGCGAAATGCTGGTTCAGGCTGCGGATGAAGGCATAGCGATTGCCCAGGCCGGTGAGGCTGTCGACATACGCCAAGCGCTCGATATGCTGCTGCGCCTGTTTGCTCTTGCTGATGTCTTCATAGATGCCGATGTAGTGGGTCAGGGTGCCATCGTCGGCATGCACTTTGGAAATCGACAGCTGCGCCCAGTAGGGCTCGCGGTTTTTGCGCAGGCTCTTGAACTCGCCCTGCCAGCTGTTGTTTGCCGCGAGGCTGGCGCGGGCCGCGTCGAACAGGCCGCTCAAATTTTCCAGGGCGGGTAGTTCGGTCAGGCGCCGGCCCTTGACCTCGTCGGCGTCGTATTGGGTGATGGCGGTGAAGCTCGAGTTGACGTATTCCACCTCGCCATTACGGTTGACCAGAATAAAGGCGCTGGCGCTTTGTTCCACGGCGCGTTGGAACAGGTGCAGCGCACTGGCGGCGCTGCGCCTTTGCTGGTTGCTCAGCACGTGGGCGTATTGGTCGGCCAGCTCGCCGGCGAAGGCCACTTCGTCCGCCTGCCAGACGCGTTCTGCGCCAACGTGTTCCATGCACAGCACGCCCACTACTTCGCCATCGACGCGGATGCTGGCGTCGAGCATGGCGCCGATACCGAGGGGGATCAGGTAGCTATCGCGTAGTTCGCGGGTGCGCGGGTCGGTAAGGGCGTTATACGCATCGATCGCCCTACCGCCCTGCAAAGCTTGCAGGTACGCCGGGAACTGGCTGATATCGATAGGTTGTGGACATTCGTGAGCCTGGATATCGCAGCGGTACAGTACTACCGGGTCGAGGCTTCGTTCGTGTAGAGCCCAGATGCTGGCGCGGGTCACATCGTAGATTTCGCAGGCGGCCCGGGTGATTTGTTGGGCGGCCTCCGCCAGGGGATCGGCAGCGCTGTAACGTTGCTGCGCCAGACGTACGATCAGGTTCTGCTGCGCGCGAGTACGGGCTTGCTGCAACTGATCTTGTTGGCGTCTCTGTTGCTGCAAGGGGTGATGGGCTTTCGTCGGCGCCTGTGCGAGTACCAGATAACCGCGTAGCAAGTGGCGACCATGCTGCTTGTAAGGTTCTCCCAGG
>CBIHQF010000651.1:0-2450 GCA_966211665.1 uncultured Pseudomonas sp.
CCTGTTCGGCGCGGCCAATATGATCAAGGGCCTGGAGCATTGCATCGACTCCACCATCGCCTACTGCAAAGAGCGCAAGACCTTCGGCAACGCGCTGATCGACAACCAGGTGATCCACTTCCGCATGGCCGAATTGCAAACCGAAGTCGAGTGCCTGCGCGCCCTGGTCTACCAGGCCACCGAGCAATACGTTCGCGGTAAGGATGTGACCAATCTGGCCTCCATGGCCAAGCTCAAGGCCGGCCGCCTCGGCCGCGAAGTCACCGACAGCTGCCTGCAGTATTGGGGCGGCATGGGCTACATGTGGGACAACCCGGTCGCCCGCGCCTACCGCGATGTGCGCCTGGTATCGATCGGCGGCGGCGCCGACGAAATCATGCTCGGCATCATCTGCAAGCTGATGGGCATTCTGCCGGGTAAAAAGAAAGGCTAAGAGCGGAATCACCGTAGGGTGGATATCGCTTTTTACATCCACCATGGCACCGCTCGGTGGATCGATGAAGCGCGATCCACGGGGTGGCCATCCACCCTACGGCCGCCCTCCCCTTGCGCATACATCAGGAGCCTGCCATGGCCGATCTAGCGACCTGCCAAACCCTGCTGCTCAACCTCGAAGCCGGCGTACTGTACGTCACCCTCAACCGCCCGGACAGTCGCAACGCCATGAGCCTGGCGATGGTCGGCGAACTGCGCGCGGTGCTGGCCGCGGTGCATGACGACCTGGATGTGCGCGCCATCGTATTGCGCGGTGCCGGCGGGCATTTCTGTGCCGGCGGCGATATCAAGGATATGGCCAGTGCCAGGGCCAGCGGAGCCGACGCCTACCGCGCCCTCAACCGCGCCTTCGGCAGCCTGCTGGAACAAGCGCAACATGCGCCCCAGGTGCTGATCGCCGTGTTGCAGGGCGCAGTACTCGGCGGCGGCTTCGGCTTGGCCTGCGTCTCCGATATCGCCATCGCCAACCAGAGCGCCAAGTTCGGCCTGCCGGAAACCAGCCTGGGGATTCTGCCGGCGCAGATCGCGCCCTTCGTGGTCAAGCGCATCGGCCTGACCCAGACCCGGCGCTTGGCCCTCACCGCGGCGCGCTTCGATGGCAACGAGGCCGAGCGCCTGGGGCTGGTGCACTTCTGCGAAGCGGACGATGCGGCCATCGAAGCGCGCTTACTGCAAGTGCTCGGCCAGATACGCCAGTGCGCCCCTCAGGCCAATGCCGCGACCAAGGCGTTGCTGCTGGCCACGGAAAGCCAGGCGCTCGGTCCTTTGCTCGACAACGCAGCCGAACAGTTCGCCGCGGCCGTCACCGGAGCCGAAGGCATCGAGGGGACCATGGCCTTTGTACAAAAACGCGCGCCGAAGTGGGCCCAATGATGGATCGGATGGACTGGCACTGCCGGCAGAACCCGTAGGGTGGATGTCGCTTTTTACATCCACCGATTCAGGACACCAAACGGTGGATCGGTGAAGCGTGATCCACCCTACGACTGACATTACCGACCGTAGCCGGATGCAATCCGGGCTACGCAAAGCAGGAGCATCGAATGCCCGCCTTTAACAAAATCCTGATCGCCAACCGTGGCGAAATCGCCTGCCGGGTGATGCGCACCGCCCAGGCCCTGGGCTACCGCACGGTTGCGGTCTATTCCGAGGCCGATGCCGACGCGCGCCATGTGCAATTGGCCGACCAGGCGGTGTGTATCGGCCCGGCCCAGATCAATCAGTCCTACCTGCGGATCGACGCCATTATCGCCGCAGCACTAAAGACTGGCGCCGACGCCATCCACCCCGGTTACGGCTTTCTTTCGGAGAACGCCGACTTCGCCCGCGCCTGCGAGGCCGTCGGCATCGTATTTATCGGCCCGACCGTGGAAGCCATCCACCTGATGGGCAGCAAACGGCTGTCGAAGATCGCCATGCTCAACGCCGGCGTACCCTGCATTCCCGGCTACGAAGGTGCCGAGCAGGACGACGAAATTCTCAGCCGCGAGGCCCAGCGCATTGGCTACCCGCTAATGATCAAGGCCAGCGCTGGCGGCGGTGGCCGTGGCATGCGTTTGGTCCATGAAGCGAGCGAACTACTGACGCAGATCCGTATCGCCCGCTCGGAGGCGCAGAACGCCTTCGGCTCCGGCGAACTGATCCTGGAACGGGCGGTGATTCAGCCGCGCCATGTGGAAATCCAGGTGTTCGGCGACCAACACGGCAATATCGTTTATCTCGGCGAGCGCGACTGCTCGGTGCAGCGCCGCCATCAGAAGGTCGTCGAAGAGGCCCCCTGCCCGCTGATGACGCCGGAGTTGCGTAAAGCCATGGGCGAAGCGGCGGTCAAGGCAGCCGCCTCGGTCGACTATGTAGGCGCCGGCACCGTGGAGTTCTTGCTGGACCGCAACGGCGAGTTCTTCTTTTTGGAAATGAATACCCGCCTGCAGGTCGAACACCCGGTCACCGAACTG
>CBIHQF010000652.1:0-2442 GCA_966211665.1 uncultured Pseudomonas sp.
AACATGTCCTCGGACAGGCGCGTGCGGTAGAGGATTTCGCCCATCCAGATGAACAGCGGCAGAGCGGTCAGCGTCCAACTGGCGCTCGACGCCCAACTGGTGGTGGCGAGAATCGAGCCGGCCGGCGCGCCGCCGAACAGCTCCATGCCGAGGATGCCGACGCCCAGCAGCGACAGGGCGACCCAGACGCCGCCGCCGAGCAAGACGAACAGCGCCACCAGCAGCGTGATAGTAATTATTGTGTAGTCCACGGTTAACTCACTGATCCGGTGCGGCCACAGCCGCAAGAATGAGAATGCTGGCGAGCGAACTTATTCGCTCATCGCACTGCAGGCGTCGGGGCTTTCGAAGCGCTGTCCCTGGCACACCACGATCAGCCGCTCGGCCATCGCCACCACCAGCACCGAAGTGCCCAGTAGCATTGGCAGCTGCGGAATCCACATCGGAATGGGCAGCAGCCCAGACGACACTTCCTTGAATTCATAGGATTCGATTACGAACAGCGCGCAATACCAGGCCAGGTAAACGCTGATGCCCAAGCCCACCAGATTGCTCAGCACCTCGGCGATGAAACGTCCACGCCTCGACAGCAAGCGGTACAGCAACTCGACGCGGATATGCGCGCCGCGCTGCAAGGCGTATGGCAGCGCGAGAAAGCCCGATGCGGCCATGGCGTAGGCGGCGAACTCGTCTGCCGACGGCACCATGCCGCCAAGTTGACGCGCCACGATCTGAGCGACCACCAGCAGGCAGATAAGTACCAGGAACAGGCCCGAGAGCAGCCCGCAGAGGGTGTAGAGCTTATGCAAGAGTTTCATTGTCTGAGGCTCCAGATATCAGAGATACCGGGGCCGGTCGCCCGGCCTCGGTTGGTTCAGCCAATCAATTCTTGTACGCGTCGATGATCGCCTGGCCGTCCGCGCCGGCCTTGCTCAGCCACTCCGCCGACATGGTCTGGCCGATGCTCTGAAAGCCCGCCTCGACCGGCGCCGGGGCCTGCGGATCGACCTGCATGCCGTTCTCGGCGAGGGTGGCGACCAGCTTGCTGGTTTGCGCCTCGGCCATTTCCCAGCCGCGTTGCTCGGCGCGTTCGGCAGCTTCCATGACCGCCTTCTGCGCGGCTTCGGGCAAGCGCTTGAACGCGCGCTCGTTGACGATCACGAAGTTCTTCGGAATGAACGCCTTGACGTCGTAGTAGTACTTGGCGAAATCCCAGGCCTGGGTGTCCACACCGGTCATCGGCGAGGTGATCATGCCGCTGATGATCCCGGTGCTGAACGCTTGCGGGACTTCACCGGCGTTGATCACCGTAGGCACCGCGCCCATCAGCTCGGCCATGCGCGAGGTCGCGGGGTTGTAGGCGCGGAATTTCATGCCCTTGAAATCTTCCATCGCGCTGATCGGGGTCTTGCTGTAGATGCTTTGCGGCGGCCATGGGGTGGCATACAGCAACTTGATGCCCTGCTTGGCCAAACGCTCTTCAACCGCCGGACGGCTGGCCTTCCAGAGTTTCTGCGCATCGCCATAGTTGCGCGCCAGGAAAGGCACGCTGTCGACTTCATAGATCGGGTCTTCGTTGCCCAGCACCGACATCAGCACGTCGCCGAGCTGGACCTGGCCGGTCTGCACCGCGCGCTTGACCTCGGGGCGTTTGAACAGCACCGAGTTGGCGTGTACGCGGATACTCAGTTCGCCTGCGGTGGCCTTCTCGACATCCGCCGAGAACTCTTTGGCCACCACGGTGATGTAGTTGCCCTCGGGATTCTCGGTGGTCATGTTCCAGCGTTCCGCGCCCTGTGCACTGACCACATGCAGACCCAGGGTGCAGGCCATGGCTGCCATGGCGAGACGAGATAGGTTATTCATTATTATTTTCTCCAATTTGTTATGAGGCGAATGGCCTGAATCCACAACTGCCGGAAGGCCTGGTTTCGAGTCTCGGGCGAGGCAGCCGGGCTGTCCAACTAGAAAATCCAAGAACGCATGATCGAAATTCGTTATGAGCAAAAACAGGGCGCCATGACGGCAAACGGTGCAATAAAGATAGTCAAGTTGACGCGAGGCGTCGTATTGCTTGTAGGAGCCAGCTTGCTGCGGTCCGGCGTCCTGGCGATCTGGCGATATTTCAGATCAAAAGCATCGTCGGAGCGCCGAATCGCAGAAAGAACCGGGTGCCCCTGGCTCCTACAGGACGCAGTCCCGTAGGCTGGGTTAGCGGCGCTGCACAGGGCGCACAAGCACTACCGCTACCGAACGCCGCGTAACCCCAACAAGACCTCTACGCGGTGTCGTTCCGGCATACGATCTGTTGGGTTACGCGGCGACCGACGACGATGTCGCTGCTTGAACCGCGATAATCGCCGCTAACCTGCGCGGCCCGACCCAACGGGCTTGGCGAAGCAGGCAAAAAAGACTGAGTTCGCATTCGAGCCTGTCCTTAAC
>CBIHQF010000653.1:0-2436 GCA_966211665.1 uncultured Pseudomonas sp.
CCTCCCACCCAGCCCCGGCATTAAACCGACACATGATGGTGGACGGGGCACTAGTCAGTTCGCGCTATCGAGAAAGGCCTGATAGTGCATGGCCGCTTCTGCCGGGCGCTCGATCATCGGCAAATGACCGCAATCTTTCATCACCACCACCGTCGGTTCGCGCAGCAGCGGGCGCATGACCTCCACGCTGGAGACGTGTATGGCCCGATCCTGCTCGCCCCACAGCAACAGTGTCGGCGCCTGGATCTTCGCCAGTTCCGGTTCCAGGGGGATATAGCGGTTGACCAGGTGGCCGAATATTTCCAGGTTAAGCGCACGGTTGGCGACGCCTTCACTGGCCATGTGCTCCTTCACCTTGGCGGGCAGATAGGGCACGTCGACGAAGACGAAATTCAACAGGCGGTCGAAATCTTCCGGAACATTGACCACCAGCGGGTTGGCTTCGCCGCGCTCCAAGATTTCGATCAGTTGGCTTTTCTGCGGCGCGGTCACGCCCGCATTGTCGAGCAGCGCCAAGGACAGCACCTGTTCGGGATAGCGCGCGGCATAGAGCGCGCCGATATGTCCGCCCATGGAGTTGCCGATCAAGTGCAGCCGCTCGATATCAAGCGCGCGGGTAAAGGCGGCGACGCGTTCTACCTGGGTGCCGACATCGTAACTGGCGGCTGGTTTACTGCTGTCGCCAAAGCCTGGCAGGTCGATGGCGATGACCCGATAGCGCTCGGTGAAGTGGCGAGCGAAGCGCAACCAGTTGTCTTTATTGGCGCCGAAGCCATGCAACATCAGAATGGTCGGTGCATCTACAGGTCCGCCTTGGTAATAATGAATGCTAAGATCGCCAACGGTGATTTGCTCGCGTGCGAGCCCTGCTAATTGGCGTTCGACCAGTTGCATGGTCGCAAGCAGGGCGCCGGGTGAGTAATAGAGTGCCGTCGCACCCGCTGCGAGCAGTAACAGCAGACCGAATATCAGTTTTTTCATAGCGCATCCTTATCGCAAATCATAATTAGCGGTGGTTAAGCTAGCATGGCTAACAGGCCTTCGGCGTTTCGCAAGTCGCGAATGCCCATCAAAAAAATCGAGCGAGAAATGCCGATGCCCGAGCGTGGTCTAGTGAAGTCTCTGATGCTGTCGGTTGGTTTATGTTTCATGGCGACGGCGGTCAGCGCCGCCGGCAAATGCGAACGCTTGGTGGCGACGGGCAACCCCGAGTATCCGCCCTATCTCTGGCGCGATCCGCAGAATCCGCAGCAGTTGATCGGCGCCAATGCCGATCTGCTCGAACACCTGGCCAAAGAGCTGGGCGTGGCGATCGATGTGATCTATACCGGGCCTTGGTCGCGTGCCCAGGAAGAAGTGCGTACCGGTCGGGTCGATTTGATCGCCGGCGCTTTTCTGACCTTGCCGCGCCTCGAATACATGGATTACGTCCATCCGGCCTTCTTCCATACGCCCAGCGTGGTATGGGTTCGTCAGGGTGAGGCGTTTCCCTATTCGGGCTGGGAAGACTTGCGCGGGCTCACCGGCGATACCTTGGTCAATAACAGTTTCGGTCAGCAGTTCGACGCTTTCGCCAAGGACAACTTGAGGCTCGAGGGCGTCTCGAGCCTGACCCAGGCGTTTCAAAAGCTGGTGCTCAAACGTACCGACTACGTGCTCTACGAGCGCTATCCAGGCTTGGCGCTGGCCGAAACCCTGGGTTTGCAGGACGATCTGGAACAGCTCGAACCGCCGATCTCGAGCGAGGGTTTGTACCTGACCTTGTCGCATAACTCGGCCTGTAACGATCCCTGGTTGCGCGGACAGTTGGCCAGGAAGATGGCAGAATTATCCAGCGCCGGCTTGCCCGAGGGCTGGTTGCAACGCAATCTCGAACGCTGGAAAGAGCAGCAACTGCAGCCAGCGACTTCCGCCAATCAGTAGGTAATTCGTGTGTTCAATCGACGTCTCTGCGCCGTCATGCTAACGCTTGCTCTCAGCGCTTGCGCCAGCGATCCGGCACCCACCGAGCAACTGCGCTTAAGCGATCAAGCGGTATCCCAGGCCAAAGCATTGGGCGCCGATGCCGAACGATTCACCAGCTTGAAATTGGCCGAGGAAAAGCAGGCTCAAGCCCAAGTGGCCATGCGGGCAGGCGATTTCAAACAGGCGCGGATTCTTTCGGAGCAAGCCGAATTGGATGCCCGCCTGGCTCAGGGGCAGTTTCTGACGCAGCAAAGTCAGGATCAGCTCGACGCCTTGGCGGCACGCATCGATCGCCTGCGCAAGCAACTGGGGAGCCTGCCATGAGTAGACATTGGCGTTTATCCGCATTGCTACCGCTCGCTCTGGCGCTGAGCGGCTGTGCCAGTTCCCCGTCCGACGAAGCGAGTGCGCTCGAAACGGCGCGTGCCAGCTTCCATGCGGTCAAGGAGGATCCCGACGTGTTGCGCAGCG
>CBIHQF010000654.1:0-2404 GCA_966211665.1 uncultured Pseudomonas sp.
GCCTTTGAGCACTTGCACCGGCAAGGCCGAGGTGAAGCGGAAGTTCTCCGCCGCGAGCCCAGGTACGAAAGCGGTCAGCCCGTAGGTTGGGTTAGCGGCGACTATTGCGATTCAAGCAGCGACATCGTCGTAGGGCGCCGCGTAACCCAACAGATCGTATGCCGGCACGACACCGCGTAGACGCCTTGTTGGGTTACGCGGCGCTCGGTAGCGGTGGTGTTTGTGCGCCGTGTGCAGCGCCGCTAACCCAACCTACGGGCTAAACGCCGCCTACCGCCAACTCGCCTGCACCGAGGGCAGCGGCGGCTGGCATTGGCTGTGCGCGCCGGGCTCCAGGTAGGGCATCAGGATCGGCGCCATGCCTTTGAGCACTTGCACCGGCAAGGCCGAGGTGAAGCGGAAGTTCTCCGCCGCGCGGCCGGGTACGAAGGCGGTCAGGGTGCCGTAGTGGCGCGGACCGAGGTAGAACACGAAGGTCGCGGTGCGGTTCATCGCCCGCGAGCTGAGCACCCGGCCGCCGGGACCGACGACTTCGGTGCGGTTATCGCCGGTGCCGGTTTTGCCGCCGACTTTCAGCGGCAGCCCGTCGGTGCCGACAAAGGTGCCCTGCAGGCGCCGCGCGGTGCCGTTTTCCACCACCTCGGCCAGGACGTTGCGCAGCGCCGCGGCGACTTCCGAGGCCATGACCCGTTCGCCGCCGGTGCGTTCGCGGGTGGCCAAGGTTTCATAGGGCGTATCGGCGGCGAAATGCAGGCTGTCGATACGCGCGGTCGGCTGGCGGATGCCGTCGTTCTGGATGATCCCCATCAGCTCGGCCAGGGCCGCCGGACGGTCGCCGGAGCTGCCGATGGCGGTGGCCAGCGACGGCACCAGATGGCCGAAGGGGTAACCGAGGTTCTGCCAGCGCCGGTGAATATCGAGAAAGGCTTCGACCTCGAGCATGATCCGGATGCGGCTGTCGCGGGCGCTCTTGTGGCGGCTGCGGAACAGCCAGCCGTAGACCTCCTGGCGCTCGTCGCGGCTGGCCTCGACCGCCTCGTTGAAGGTGGCCTGGGGATGCTCGTTCAGGTAACCGAGCAACCACAGCTCCAAGGGATGCACGCGGGCGATATAGCTCTGGTCCGGCAGGTCGTAGGAACCCGGTCCGTACCTGTCGTAGAGCTCGGCGATGCGTCTGTCGCTGAGTTTTTCCTGCGGCGCATGGGCCAGCAGGAACGCGGTGAAGGTGGCCTGATCTGCATCCGGCAACAGATAGCGATGCACCGCGGCGAGCCGCACCGAGGTGTGGCGCAGGCCGCTGAGGAAGGTTTCCAGACGCGGTTGCGCCGCCTGGCCCTGGTATTTGCGCCAGAAGCGCAGCAGGAAGGTTTTGCCTTCGCGGTCGGCGAAATCGCGCAGGTAGGCTTCGCGACGCGGGTCGCTATCGTCCTTGAGCAACTGCGCGCTGTTGTCCGGCCCCTGGTAGGTGGTGTAACGCACGATATCGCGCATCAGCCGGATAAACGGCAGGTTGAGCGACTCGCGTAGCGCTTCGCGCATGCTGGCGATGCGCTGATTGTCCTCGCGGCGGAAGTTGGCGAAGGTGTGGATGCCGCCGCCGGTGAAGAAGCGCTCATGGGGGCTGGCCGAATATTTGCGCTCCAGGGCAGCGTCGAGCATGGCGGGAAGATTCGCCTGCGGATTGCTCGACAAATAGCCGATGGCCCAGCGGCTCAGGTTGTCCTCGGCCTCCACCGCGCGCAACTGCGCGGGCGGTTGCCCGGCGTGACGCGCGTGCAATTCTGCGATTATCTCCAAGTAGGTGGCCAGTACCCGCAGCTTGGCGGTGGAACCGAGCTCCAGCTTGCTGCCCTCGTTGATGTCGAATGGCTGATCGGTGCTGTCGGTTTGCACGCGCACGCGGCTGCCGTTGGCGGTGCGTTCGAACAGGGTGAAACTGTAGCGCACCTCGGCGGTTTTCTCCGGCGACAGCAGGCGTTCGCCGAACAGGCCGATCTGCTCGGCGAACGCCGGGTCCGCCAGACGTTGCAGGTACTGACTGGCGGCCTGCTGCAACTCGTTGTGCAGAGTGCTGTCGGCGTTCAGGTCGAGGCGATCGAGGTCGTACAGCGGCATATTCAGCAGCGACGACAGGCGCGAACGGGTCACGCTGATGCCCTTGTTGCTGTCCACGGTCTGCAGGTTGGGTTGCAGCTGCCAGTCACGGTAACTGAGGGTCTGCGCGAGGGCCGCATCGCGCAGTTCGCGGTCGATCAGGCCGCCGCCGGCGAGCAGGCGGATATGGCTGTCGGTCAGCCCGGCCAGGTCATGCCGGCCCTGGGACAGGTAATAGGAGGGCCGGCGCTGGGCGATCAACAGCGCGAGCACCTGGCGCAAGGCCAGGCCGCGCTGCTCGATGGCGACC
>CBIHQF010000655.1:0-2399 GCA_966211665.1 uncultured Pseudomonas sp.
GGCTGGCCCGAAGGGTGAGCGCAGCGAGTCAAGCGGACTGGGCTCGCACGCGAGTTTACGTGTTGTAAATGAGCATTACTCGTTTCACTCGCCCTTCGGGTCGCGCTAAAGCGCGTTAGCCGCAAGCGGCTTTCCGAGCCTGTTTTTAACGCCGTATCGGCAACGCAGGTAGTTTTTCAACGGCCTGCTACACCCTCAGCCGGGCTTCGCCGCTATGTCTGCGGCGACCGTGGAGCGGGCGGCACATAGCCCTCATCGAACTGCGCCAAGTCGTCGTCGATGGACCACCAGTTGGCCTTGGAGCCGGTGTGGAAGTGGGCAATGGGTCTACTCGCCAGGGGTTCGTTGATCAGCCCGGCTCTGATCCGCACCACACCTGGCAGGCTGTTTTTGCGGCTGTAAACCGGCGAGCCGCATTGCCGGCAGAACACCCGCTGTTTGCCCGGCGAGGAGGCGAAAGCACTAAGCAACTCGGCGCCGCTGAGCAGATGGAAGTCGGCGAGGCCAACCGGGATATTACTGGCGAAGGGACCACCCTGGGCTTTGCGGCACTGGGAGCAATGGCATAGCTGAATGGGTTCCAGCTCCGCGTCGATGCGGAACTGCACGCCGCCACATAAACAACTACCTGTATACATAAGCCACCTCTGTTATGGGGCCGATGTCGGATTCTTCTCTATAAAGGTCGCGGTTGCTGTATCCGAACGAGGATGTCCGCCGGGCTTGCCCGGCGGCTCCGGCGCGGTCGCGATGAAACGGCAGCAGACCCTACCCGATGCTGATCGGCGGCAGCGTGGCCAACTCGACGGTCTGCTGTTTGCGCGGGGCGAGGATTTCCGCTTCGCCGTCGACCACCAGCTCGTCCCTCTGGTTAAACACGCGGGTGGCGACGCGCACGCGAAATTTCGGCAGCTTCTCGAGGATTTCCAGGCGTACCGTCAGGGTGTCGCCGAGTTTGACCGGCAAGGTGAAGCGCATGGTCTGGCCCAGGTAGATGGTGCCGGGGCCGGGCAACTCGCAGGCCACCGCGGCGCTGATCAATGCGCCGCTGAACATGCCGTGGGCGATACGCTCCTTGAACATGGTGGTGGCGGCGTATTCGGCATCCAGGTGCACCGGGTTGCGGTCGCCGGATACGGCGGCGAACAGCTGGATATCGCGTTCGTCGACGGTTTTGCTGTAGCTGGCGGTTTGACCGACTTCAAGCGCCTCGTAAGGCGTGTTGCTGCTTTGCGTCATGCGGGAATCTCCTGGGGGTGGATGAGGCGCTGGCGTGGATGGCTCATGGCCTGTTCCAACCAGTCGATCAGGTAGGCGGTCACATCGTCGCGGTTGCTTTCATTGAGCAGCTCATGACGAGCGCCTGGGTAAAGCTTCAGTTGCACGTGGCTGTTGCCGGCTTGGCGCAAGGCATTGGCCAGGTCGGCTTGGCGTTTGCCATCGCTGACCGGGTCGCATTCGCCGCCGATCACCAGCAGCGGCAGATCTCTATCGATCTGCGCCAGGTTGTTCACCGGGGTGATCTGCAGCAGGCCGCCGAACAGGTCGCACCAATACTGGTTGGTGCAGCGGAAGCCGCAGAGCGGGTCGTCGATGTATTTGTCGACTTCGGCCGGATCGCGGCTCAGCCAATCGCAAACGGTGCGGTTAGGTTTGAAAGCATTGTTGAACGAGCCGAAAGAGAGGAAGTCGATCAGTGCGCTACGGCCGGTCTTGCCCTGACGCCAAAGTTCGAAGAGGGCGATCAGTCTGGCCAGGCGATAGAGAAGTGGCGATTGATAGTTGGAGCCGGACAGGATCGCTCCTTGCAAACTGCTGCTGTGGCGCATCAGGTAAGCCTGGGCGATATAACTGCCCATGCTGTGGCCGAGCAGAAAGATCGGCGCCTGCGGGTGCTGTTGGCGGATATGGTGGTTGAGGCACGCCAGGTCGCCGACCACCAGCTCCCAGCCGTTTTCGTCGGCAAAATGGCCGAGGATGCCATGCTCGGCGGTTTTGCCGTGACCGCGCTGATCGTGGGCGTACAGCTCGAAGCCGGCAGCGACCAGCGCGGCGCCCAGGCGGGCGTAGCGAGCACTGTGTTCGGCCATGCCGTGGGCCACCATCACCACCGCTTTGGGCGGTTGGGCGGCATACCAGCGGTTCACATATAAGGGGGCGGCGTCGCTGCTGTTCAACCAAAAGGTGTCGTGGTGCATGGCGAATCCTTAAGCCTGCAAGGGTTGGGCATTGTAGGGCCTGCGGCCGGGCTTTTCACAGCGCCACGGCGTAATGCGAGATTCACGTGGTCAATGACACCTGTCGACGTATTTGCGACCTGTCGCAGAGCTGCTCAGTTCGCTTCAGCCCCAAAACAATACTGCGCAGGGCCCGGCAGCCTCGCAGGTGTGCTGACCGCA
>CBIHQF010000656.1:0-2391 GCA_966211665.1 uncultured Pseudomonas sp.
AGCAGGCAGCCTTGCGGGCTGCATTCGCCGCGAGGTCGCGCCTCCTACAGGACATTGCAGCACGCAACACATAATTGGGACAGAGCCAAGAAAAAGCCCAAGCGGGGATCGACAGGCACTTTTATCGACACCGCGCTTGCAGCTTGAAGCCCCCGCCAAAACTACTGTATAAATAACCAGAACAACGACCCGGGGGCCTCATCATGCTGGTGCATCTGTCCGTACATAACTACGCCATCGTCGAACACCTCGATCTCGAGCTGAATGCCGGCATGAGCGTGATCAGCGGCGAAACCGGCGCCGGCAAATCGATCATGCTCGACGCTCTCGGCCTATGCCTCGGCGATCGCGCGGACAGCGGCGTGGTACGCCCGGGCGCGGACAAGGCGGACATCCTCGCGAGCTTCGATCTGGGCGATATCCCCGAAGCCCGCACCTGGCTGGCAGAACGCGACTTGGACAACGACGGCCCCTGCATACTCAGGCGCGTGATCACCGCCGAGGGCCGTTCGCGCGGCTACATCAATGGTGCCCCCTGCCCCCAGGGCGACCTCAAGGCCCTTGGCGAACTGCTGATCGATATCCACAGCCAACACGAACACCAGTCGCTGCTCAAGGCCGACACCCATCGCCGCCTGCTCGACGAATACGCCGGCAGCCAGGACCTGGCGCGCCAGGTGCAACTGGCCGCCCAGCGCTGGAAGCAGACCAAGAATGAGCTGCAACGCATCTCCAGCATCGGCGACGAGCAGCGCGCCCGCCATCAACTGCTCAGCTATCAACTCGAAGAGCTCGACAACCTGGCCCTCGGCGAAGACGAGCTGGAGCAGTTGGAGCAGGAACACAAGAACCTGACCAACTCGGAAAGCCTGCTCAGCGCCTGCCGCCTGGTCATCGAGCAATGCAGCGAGAGCGACGCCGGCAACGTGCTGTCGGCCCTGACCAACAGCCTCAACCGCCTCGGTGCCTTCCAAGGCCAGCCCGGCGCACTGAGCGAAGCGACCAATCTGCTGGCCAGTGCGCAGATCCAGGTGGAGGAAGCGGTCGGCGAACTGAACCGCTTCGTCGACCACTTCGATGCCGACCCCGAGCGCCTGCAACAAATGGAAGAGCGCCTGGACGCGATCTACACCCTGGCACGCAAACACCGCATCCAACCCGGCGAACTGATCGCCATGCAGCAGCAATTGTTCGAGGAACTGGAAGGACTCAATGCCGACGACCAGGCCGCCGAGCGCCTGAGCGAGGAGCTGGCCGCGTTCGAACGGCACTACCAGGAAAAAGCCAACGAGCTGAGCGCCCTGCGCCACGCCGCCGCCGACCGGCTTGCCACCGCGGTGGAGCAGGAAATGCAGAGCCTCGGCATGCCGGGCGGACGTTTCAGCATCAAGCTAAGCGCCCATAGCGCCGATGAACCGCACCCCAACGGCCAGGAGCAGCTCGAATTCCTGGTCAGCGCCAACCCCGGACAACCGCTGAAACCCCTGGCCAAGGTCGCCTCGGGTGGCGAGCTGTCGCGGATCAGTCTGGCGATCCAGGTGATCACCGCACAGACTTCGCGGGTGCCGACCCTGGTCTTCGACGAAGTGGACGTCGGTATCGGCGGGCCGACCGCCGAGGTGGTCGGCCAGTTGCTGCGGCGCCTCGGCGAACGTGGCCAGGTGCTGACCGTGACCCACTTGCCGCAGGTCGCCGCCCAGGGCCATCAGCATCTATTCGTACATAAAGTGCGTGACAACGATGCCACCCGCACCGCGGTCAGCAAGCTGGACAGCGCGCGCCGGGTCGAGGAAATCGCGCGCATGCTCGGCGGCGTCGACCTCACAGAAGAATCCCTGGCCCATGCGCGGCAGATGGTCAGCAGCGCCCAGGCTTAACAGACGGCACTACCAGAAAGCACAAAGGCGACCCTGAGGTCGCCTTTGTCGTGATGCGCTTGCACTTTACTTCTTGGTGCGCACGTACAACACCAGGTTGTGATCGACCAACTCGAAACCGTGCTCTTTGACGATTTCTTTCTGGCGCTTTTCGATCTCGGCATCGAAGAATTCGATTACCTGGCCGGTATCGACGCACACCATATGATCGTGGTGCCCACTGTCGGCCAACTCGAATACGGCATGCCCGCCATCGAAGTTATGCCGTACCACCAATCCCGCGGCTTCGAACTGCGTGAGTACGCGGTATACGGTGGCCAGGCCGACATCTTCGCCCGCTTCCATCAGTGCCTTGTAAACATCTTCCGCGCTCATATGCCGATGCTCGGCAGAATCGAGCATCTGCAGAATTTTGACCCGAGGCAAGGTCACCTTCAGGCCAGCTTTGCGTAGTTCGCTATTTTCAACCATGGTCTGTTTTCTCGCGGAAGCGGCTTCGCAGCTTCCTTTATTG
>CBIHQF010000657.1:0-2379 GCA_966211665.1 uncultured Pseudomonas sp.
CTGCAGGGTGCGCTTGCGCTCGCGGCAGGAGTCGACCCAGGCGCTGCGGTCTTTCAGCTTGCCGGCGGCTTGCCATTCGCGGGCCACGGCAAGGAAGGCATCCAATGCGGCGCCAGCGTCGGAAACGATGCCCAGGTCCGGGTTGAACACGCGGCCGATTTGCGTCGGTTCGATGTCGACGTGAATGAATTTACGACCCTCGGTGTACACCTCGACGCTGCCGGTGTGGCGGTTGGCCCAGCGGTTACCGATACCGAATACCAGGTCGGATTCGAGCAGGGTGGCGTTGCCGTAACGGTGCGAGGTCTGCAGGCCGACCATGCCGACCATCAGCGGGTGATCGTCGGGAATCGCGCCCCAGCCCATCAGGGTCGGGATAACCGGCACGCCGGTCAGCTCGGCGAATTCAACCAGCTTGTCCGCCGCGTCGGCGTTGAAGATGCCGCCACCGGCGACCAGCAATGGGCGTTCAGCTTCATTGAGCATCGCCAGGGCTTTTTCGGCTTGCACGCGGTTGGCGGCGGGCTTGGCCAATGGCAGGGGTTCGTAGGCATCGATATCGAATTCGATCTCGGCCATCTGCACGTCGAACGGCAGGTCGATCAGCACCGGACCCGGGCGGCCGCTGCGCATTTCATGGAAGGCTTTCTGGAACGCGCGCGGCACCTGGCCGGGCTCCATAACGGTGGTCGCCCACTTGGTCACCGGCTCGACGATGCTGGTGATATCGACCGCCTGGAAGTCTTCCTTGTGCATGCGCGCACGCGGCGCCTGGCCGGTGATGCAGAGGATCGGGATGGAGTCGGCCGAGGCCGAGTACAGGCCGGTGACCATGTCGGTGCCGGCGGGGCCGGAGGTGCCGATGCACACGCCGATATTGCCTGCGTTGGTGCGGGTGTAACCCTCGGCCATGTGCGAAGCGCCTTCGACGTGGCGGGCCAGGACGTGGTCGATGCCGCCGACTTTCTTCAGTGCAGCGTACAGCGGGTTGATGGCGGCGCCGGGGATACCGAACGCAGTGTCAACGCCTTCGCGGCGCATCACCAGTACGGCGGCCTCGATTGCTCTCATTCTGGCCATGATTGTGTGCCTCTTCTTGTGAAATTGTATACAAGTTGCCTGTGACGGATTCTATTCAGCTCTTGACTTAATGGTCAACAATTTTTGCGGCGATCATGGCGTTCGGTGGGAATTCTTTTAAAACGCCTGTTTTAGCGGATTGCTTGGCAGATGCTGGATGGCTGTTTTTGTTTATGTATACATAGATATTAAAAATTGTATTCAGTTGTTGATTTTTTTGTTGCTGGTGGGATAGTGGTCCTGAGCTTTGAATTGCTCAGGCACTGTGCTTCGCGCAGTGAGCCCTGAGCGCGTCGTTCGACTTATCAGTTGTAAGGAGCCTTGCCATGAATGTTATGAACCTGCAGATCGCCACCGCCATCAGCATCCGGGCCCTGGCCGTGGGTCGGGAAATCAATGCCGCGCCGCTCACCGTGGCGGTGCTGGATGCCGGTGGGCATTTGATCAGCCTGCAGCGCGAGGACGGCGCCAGCCTGTTGCGCCCGCAGATCGCCATCGGCAAAGCCTGGGGCGCCATGGCGCTGGGCAAGGACTCGCGCCTGATCGCCGCCGACGCCCAGCAGCGCCCGGCGTTTATCGGCGCGGTGAATAACCTGGCCGATGGCAAGCTGGTGCCGGCGCCGGGTGGCGTGCTGATCCGCAACGAGCGGGGCGAGGTGATAGGCGCCGTCGGCATTACCGGCGACACCTCGGATATCGATGAGCAATGCGCGATCAGCGCCCTGGAGTCGATGGGCCTGAAGGCCGAAGCGGGAACAGCTGCCTGACGCTGCGCGCTGGGTCAGACATTTTGCTGGGCTGCTGGGCTGCTGGGCTGTGGGAGGGGCTTTCGGCTCTGGCATCCTGCTTCGCCCTACCTCCTGCATCCATGCAGTCGTAGCCGCGATTACTATCGCTACAAGCTCGCCGCTAAAGCGCCTCCCACGTTTCGGCTGGCAATACCCGCCATGGCGTTGCCGAGCATCTATCGCGGTTTGGCGGGTTACGCGGCGCTTCGAGTGCGCACGCGGTTGCGGGTAATTTAATCTGCGCCGCTAACCCGCCCTACGGTTCACATGATCCGGTAGGGTGACCAAGTTGTAGGGCGGGTTAGGCGCGTGGCAGTTGTTCGAGGTTGCCGCCGAGGCAAGAGGCGCCGTAACCCGCCATGGCACTGTCGAGCGTTTATCGCGGTTTGGCGGGTTACGCGGCGCTTCGAGTTCGCACGCGGTTGAGGGTGATTCGATCCGCGCCGCTAACCCGCTCTACGGTTCACATGATCCGGTAGGGTGACCAAGTTGTAGGGCGGGTTAGGCGCGT
>CBIHQF010000658.1:0-2369 GCA_966211665.1 uncultured Pseudomonas sp.
GTCCCTTGCTTTAAAATATCGCGGGTCGCCCGTTTCCGCCCTGCCCAAACCCGGGGAGGGGATTAGAGAAACGCCTGACTGAACAGGTACAGGCAGCCGATGCTGAAGGCGAATGCCAGCAGCGCCAGCAAGCCGTCATGGGCGAATAGCGCCAAACCCAGCGCGCTCAATGCGGCGCCACTGATCGAGTTGGCGAATGGCACCACTTCCAGCGGCGGCATGCTCAGCGCGATCAGCAGGCACAGCAGAACGTTGGCGTAGAGCGCGGGCCCGCGGGTCAGCAGGCTGAGGCGCGGTCGCACCAGGCGATCGACCGAACGTGCCAGCGGCAAGAGAAAGCGCAAGGCACGTTCGAACTTATCCCGCGACAGGCTGCGTGTCAGCAGCCAATGCGGCAGCCAGATATGCCGGCGCCCGCAGAGCAGTTGGCCGGCGATCAGCGCCACCATCACCGCGACCGTGCTCGGCAGCCCGGGAATCCCGGACAGCGGCGACAGGGCGATCAATCCGGGCAGGAGTAGCAGGGGGCCGAACGAACGCTGACCGGCGGCTTCCAGCAAATCGGCGAAGGCCACTCGTTGCCCTTCGGCGCTGGCCTGCTGCAAGCGTTGTAGCAGCTCCTGGAGGTTGCTCGGCTGTTGGTTGCCCATGGGCATCTCGGCGATACGGCGGATCACTCATTTGCAATTGGAGGTCGGGGGCGGCCTGAGGTTCGTCTGGCGTAATCGGGCTGGTTTCATGAAAAGTATTTGTGGTTAACGCGAATAACTTGAGTTTGTTTCACTGTTGAGGGGCGCGGACAATACTCGCCATCACTTATATGGAGATTGTTCCCATGGCTTTGGCCCATACCCTCGGCTTCCCGCGCATCGGCCGCGACCGCGAATTGAAGAAAGCCCTTGAAGCCCATTGGCGCGGTGAGCTGGACCAAGCCGGCCTGCGCGCCGTCGGCCGCGAGCTGCGCGCCGCCCATTGGCAAGCACAGAAAGACGCCGGCATCGAGCTGCTGCCGGTCGGCGACTTCGCCTGGTACGACCAGGTGCTCGGCCACTCGCTGACCTTTGGCGCGATCCCCGAGCGTTTTCGCCAGGCAGAGGGCGCACCGAGCCTGGACACATTGTTCGCCATGGCCCGCGGAGCGGTTGCCAACAAGAGCAGCAGTTGCTGCGGCGGCGCCCATGCCCAAGAGATGACTAAATGGTTCGATACCAACTACCACTATCTGGTGCCGGAATTCAGCGCCGATCAGCGTTTCCAGCTGAGCTGGGAGCAGTTGTTCGAGGAGGTCGACGAAGCCCATGCCCTGGGTCACCGGGTCAAGCCGGTGTTGATCGGCCCGTTGACCTATCTGTGGCTGGGTAAGACCAAGGGCGCGGCTTTCGACAAACTCGACCTGCTCGAACGCCTGCTGCCGGTGTATGGCGAGATTCTTGGACGCCTCGCGGCCAAGGGCGTCGAGTGGGTGCAGATCGACGAACCGATTCTCGGCCTGGACCTGCCGCAGGATTGGAAGAACGCCTTCGAGCGCGCCTACAACCTGTTGCAGCACGCGCCGCTGAAAAAGCTGGTGGCCTGCTATTTCAGTGGCCTGGAAGACAACCTCGGTCTGGCGGTCGGCTTACCGGTGGACGGCTTGCACGTCGACCTGGTGCGCGCGCCGGAACAACTGCCGCTGCTGCTCGACCGTTTGCCGGCCTATAAGGTGCTGTCGCTCGGCGTGGTCAACGGCCGTAACGTCTGGCGCTGCGATCTGCAGCAGGCCCTGGCCCAACTGCGCCAGGCGCAGGAGCGCTTTGGCAGTCGCCTATGGGTAGCGAGCTCCTGCTCGTTGTTGCACAGCCCGGTGGACCTGGCCCGCGAAGATCAGCTGGACGACGAGCTGCGCAGTTGGCTGGCTTTCGCCGTGCAAAAGTGCGGCGAGATCGCCATCCTCACCCGCGCCCTCAACCAACCGGAAGATCCCGAGGTTCAGGCCGCACTGACCGCCAGCAGTGCCGTGCAGGCCAGTCGTGCTGCTTCGCCGCGCATTCATAACGCCGCGGTGCAGGCGCGCGTGCAGGCCGTCACCGATGTCGATAGCCAGCGCCTGTCGCCCTTTGTCGAGCGCATCGACAAGCAGCGCGCGCGTTTGCAATTGCCGGCATTTCCGACCACCACCATCGGCTCCTTCCCGCAGACCGCGGCGATCCGCCAGGCGCGCCAGGCGTTCAAGCAGGGCAGGTTGTCGGCGGCCGAGTACACCGAGGCCATGCACAGAGAGATTCGCCATGCGGTCGAGGTGCAGGAGAACCTCGGCCTGGATGTGCTGGTGCATGGCGAGGCCGAGCGCAACGACATGGTCGAGTATTTCGCCGAGCAGCTCGATGGCT
>CBIHQF010000659.1:0-2368 GCA_966211665.1 uncultured Pseudomonas sp.
CTTGCGCATTCTTCTTGCGCATAATCCGAAGCTCGCCGCATCAGCCGCGCCGCTATGCCTATTTACTGTTCGAGCCACCTTCAGCCCCGCTGCGCAGCCTGCCCGAATGGTTCGCCAGCCATGGCCCGGTCGACGGGCAAACGCTGCTGCTCCTGCTCGAACAACTGATCGTGGCGGTGCGCGCCCTGCAACGGCGAGGCATGCAGGGATTATGGCTGGACCCGCGCAATATCCTGATCGACGACCAGCGTCGGCTGTTGCTCTTGCCGGAATCCGCGGCGCTATTGCCCGGCGTGCCGCTTCAGGGCTTGCCGGAGGGTGCGCTGGTGCTGGCGCCGGAATTACGCACGTTGGCGCCCGTGGATGGACGCGCCGATCAGTTCGCCCTGGCGGCGCTGGCGTATTGGCTGCTCTGCGGTCGCTGGCCGGAGGTGGGCCTCGCGGAGCCGGGGAGAGCCTGCAGGTATGTGCCGTTGGCCAATGTGGTCGGCGGTGTGCCGGCCGGCTGGGATGGCGTGCTGGCACGGGCCTTGGCGCCGCAGCCGCAGGCACGCTTCGCCGCGCTTTCGGAGTTTCAACTGGCGCTGCAACAGCCCATGGCGCATGACGATCCGCCCATGCATGCGCGCCGCGGTGGGCGGCACTGGCAGTGGGCGCTGTTGGGCGTATTGGCGGTGCAGTTGGGGATAGGGTTGTGGTTGAGTTTGCAGGGTTAGCGGCCGTTGAAAGACTAGGTGGTAAACAGCGCACGCGATCCGTAGGAGAGCCAGCTTGTTGTGGTTCGGCACTCCGACGATGCGGTTGTTTGCTCGCCCGGATCGCCAGCGAGCTGGCTCCTACAGGGGCATTGCGGGGCGTTCTGCTTGCAAGGGGCCCGATAGGTAGGGTGCGCCGTGCGCACCAAGAGTCTGCAGCCAGCGCTGGTGCGCACGGCGCACCTTACGACTTTTCACACTTAAGCGCCGGAGCTTGAGCGCAACACTCTACTGGTACACAGCCTTAAAAATGGCTATGTACCCGTTATGTGTTGCAGTGTGTGGGCCGGCTAAGCAATGTCTGGCCGGTGGGTCGGGCCGCGCAGGTTAGGCGCATGATCATGGGCCATCTATCGATGCTTGATCAGTTGCGCCGTAACCCACCAGCGGGGCCAGGTCGAAGATCGCTTGGTGGGTTACGTGGCGCACAGATCCCGCAGTTGCTTCGCCAACCCGGTTCCGCGCCACTAACCCACGAAAAAGCCGCCTGCAACACATGATTGGGACAGAGCCTTAAAAATGGCCTGCTAGCTATCAGTTGCTTTCTATCGGCAATACGAAGTTCTTGAATTCGGTGTCTTCGACGAAACCGATGGACTCGTAGAGCTTGTGGCCGACCACGTTATCGATGCTGGAGGCCACGCGCAGGCGCACCGCGTTGGTTTCCTTGGCCATCTGCTTGGCCGTCTGGATCAAGCGGTCGGCGACCAGTTGGCGGCGCGCGTCTTCGCTGACGTAGATGTCGTTGAGGATCCACACGCGCTTGAGCGATAGGGAGGAGAAACTTGGATAGAGCTGGCAGAAACCGAGAATTTTGTCCTCGTCGTCGGGCATCGCCAGATAAATCACCGACTCGTTGCGGCTGATGCGTTTTTCCAGGAACTTGCGCGAGGTCTCCGGGTACGGCAACTGGTTGAACAGTTCGCGGTATTTGACGAACAAGGGCGTCAGTTGGTCCAGGTGCTCCAGAGTCGCTTGAACGATGCGCATATGAGGCCTCTACACGTCAGTTGAATGGGTACTGCGGCAAATGGCTTGCTCGGTCAGTAAGCGAGCCGATGCTGCCCCAGGTTTTTGGAAAGCGCAATCCAAACAAGTGTTTGGCTGTAACCGCGCGTCGCTGGCCCCGTTCAGTCGCCGGGCGCCTGTTCGTAGAGCAGAAAATTACCGGCTTGCGCTGGGTTTTCATCGTCCAGTGCGGGTACCGTGGCCTCGTCTTTTAGGTTGACCCCGGACAATTTGCGGTGGCAGGCCTCGCGCATCAGGTAGAGCAGGCGATGGGCGGCCATGCCGTAGCTGAGGCCTTCCAATCGCACATTGGAGATGCAATTGCGATAGGAGTCGGTCAGGCCGACCTTGGGCGCGTAAGTGAAATACAGGCCGAGGCTGTCCGGCGAGCTGAGGCCGGGGCGTTCGCCGATCAGAATCACCACCATGCGCGCGCCGAGTAGTTCGCCGATCTCGTCGGCCACCGCCACCCGCGCCTGCTGCACCAGTACCACCGGCGACAGCGACCAGCCTTCCAGGCGCGCCAGTTCTTCCATCCGCGCTAGAAACGGCAGGGTATGACGATGCACCGCGGGCGGCGAGAGGCCGTCGGCGACCACCACGGC
>CBIHQF010000660.1:0-2355 GCA_966211665.1 uncultured Pseudomonas sp.
TTTCCAGCGAGCTGGCCTGCAGTTCGGTACGCGAGGACAGGTCGATGTTGCCGGCGGCGATTTCACGCGAGGCAGTGCCGATGGTTTCGGTGCCGCGGCGCACTTGCTCAACGATACCGACCAGGCTGTTGCGCATTTCTTTCATCTCGACCAGCAGGCTGCCACGGTCCGACGATTCGGTTTCGATGGCGATCGACAGGTCGCCGTGAGCGATGCTGCCGGCGATCTGGGCGGTGTAAGCCGGTTCGCCGCCAAGCTGCTTGCGCAGGCTGCGGGCGATCAGCCAGGCCATCACGACACCGATGGCGACGGCGACCAGCAGCAGGACGATCATGAAGTTACGGGCGTTCTGGAAGGCGGTCTCGGCATCCGCCTTGCTCTGAGCGTTCTGCTTTTCCTCAAGGACGGCCAGCTGGTCCAGCGCATCCATCCACTTCTTCTGCACCGGACGCACTTCGCGGATCATCACGCGGGTAGCGTCCATGGCGTTGTTCGCCAGGTACAGCTCCGATGCCTTGGCGATGGCCGGCATGGTGGCGGCTTCGAATTCCTTGATCTGGGCCAGCAGCGCCTTTTCCTTGTCGCTGGCATGGGCCGCGAAGATCGACGACAGCTTCTTCTGGGCGTCGTCGTACTTCTTGGTCTGTTCCTTGAACTTGACCATTTCCGGCTCCATGTCGGCCGGGTCGGTCATCAGGGTCAGGACGCGCAGCGACGCGACGCGCTCGCTGACGTTGTTGCGCATGTCGATCACGAGACCGGTCGAGACATTGCTGACGCTGACCACGCGGTCAAGGCGGTCCTGGATCTGCGACATGCGCACGATGCCCACCACCGTCACTGCAACCAGCAGTACCAGCACCAGCGCAAAGCCGAGTGCGAGGCGGGTACCGACCTTCAAGTTATTCAAAAAAGCCATGCTCGTGTTCTTCCTGTATCTATTGATCGAAATTCGCCCGGATTCTGGCGCCGTGCGACGCGTATGCCGTAATTGTTTGTGATCTACGACTATTTCCGACAGGATAAATCAAAAATTCTGACCGGAAAGTCGGAAATCGACTGCAGCATCCGAACTGTTTCAGCTCAACAACAGTGTTGATGTTCAACAACGGAGATTATGCTTGCAATCTTTCCATAGAGCAAGCTTGATACACGGCATCAATATATGAATTGCAATAGTTTGTATCTATTTGCCGACAAGAAACAAAAAAGGCGCACCGAAGTGCGCCTTTTGCGGGAAACATAGTTGTTCGGAATCTAATTTATGCGGCCACCGGCATACGTGAAGCCGCCTCGATCAGCAGGGACGGGTCGCCAGCGGCGAGACGCTTGGGGTCCGACAGCATCTGGCGGAAGGCGCGCGCCCCCGGCAGGCCGGTCATGATACCCAGCATGTGGCGGGTGATGCTGTTGAGTTTCAGGCCGTGGCCGCCATGCAGGCGCAGTTGCTCGGCAATATAGGGAATCATCGCTTCCAGCACCTGCACCCGGGTTTTCAGGGGCGCAGTCGTGTCGCCATAGAAGCGGCGGTCCCAGTCCGCCATCACCCAGGGGTTGTGGTAGGCCTCGCGGCCCAGCATCACGCCGTCGACGTGCTCCAGGTGCAGGGCGATCTCGTCGTCGGTTTTCACGCCGCCGTTGATGATGATCTCGAGCTCGGGGAAATCGCGCTTGAGCTGGTAGGCCACTTCATAGCGCAGCGGCGGGATCTCGCGGTTTTCCTTCGGCGACAGGCCCTTGAGCACGGCGTTGCGGGCGTGGACGATGAAGGTGCTGCAGCCGGCATCGGCGATGGTGCCGATGAAGTCGCGCACGAAACCGTATTCCTCGTTGTAGTCGATGCCGATGCGGTGTTTCACGGTGACGTCGACCGAGACCGCGTCGCGCATGGCCTTCACGCAGTCCGCCACCAGCTGCGGCTCCTGCATCAGGCAGGCCCCGAAGGCGCCCTTCTGCACCCGCTCCGAAGGACAGCCGCAATTCAGGTTGATCTCGTCGTATCCCCACTGCTCGCCCAGTTTCGCGCTTTTCGCCAGGTCGTGCGGGTCGCTGCCGCCCAGCTGCAGCGCCACCGGATGCTCGCTCCCGTCAAAGCGCAGGTGGCGCTCGACGTCGCCGTAGACCAGGGCGCCGGTGGTCACCATCTCTGTATACAGCCAGGCATGTCGGGTGATGTGGCGATGGAAGACGCGGCAATGGCGGTCGGTCCAGTCCATCATGGGGGCAATACTGAGCGTTCTTTTACTGTATTTCATATTTCTGCTAATTTTCGTGGCCGGCATTCAAGGACACCTTGGCGCCCCGAGCGCGATCGCTGTGAGATATCGCAGCACAAGGCTAGTGACTGAACGAACG
>CBIHQF010000661.1:0-2354 GCA_966211665.1 uncultured Pseudomonas sp.
GCTCTCCCCGGATAAAACGCTTCATTGACGTCCCCCGCTGATTTGAATCGATCAAGTCATAGCAAGGTCGATGCCAACGTTTTTACACAGTCTGGGCCGACAGCAGTCAGCCGGAATCGCGCCGCAGCGCGAACGAAATCGAAGTGCACATGGGAGCCCTGGATGCCCCTGACCAACCGATGCCGACCTACGAAAGCTGGATCGTCCGTCGCGAGTCCTGGTTGCCGCCGTTTTCGCTCGCGAGTCGATACGAGCGCGACCGTGACGCCACGAGGCGCTTCGAGGAGTAGGCGGTGCGCGAATGCGCTCTACTCAGGGCTCTCCCGGCATTCGGCTCTGCGCCGTAAGTCATCTATGTCGCGCTTGGGGGGCGCACCGAACAGGCGCGCGTATTCGCGGCTGAAATGCGAAGGGCTCTCGTAGCCGACCCGGAGCGCGGCGGTTGCGGCGTGCAGATCTTCATGGCCTATGCGCAGTCGGCCGGCTCAAGCTCCGCATAGGCTTTGACGAAAAGCTCCACTGCGGCGGCGACGCGCGATTGGTCCGCCTGCATGGCGTTAGCGGGGTCGAGACTGCCGGCCGTCAGCAGCAGGAATTGGGTGGCGGCTTGTGCGGGATCGTTGCAGCGGGTGCATTGGGACAGGGCCTTCTCCAGATACGAACGGTACGGACGATGGCGTTGCCGCCAGCGTTTCGGCGGCACCCAGTTAGACCGCGCCAGCAGGCGCGTGAGTGTCAGCGATGCCGGATGCCCGGCTTGCCGCAGCAGCGCCTGGGCGATCTGGTTCAACTGCGTGCGCAGATTTCCTGCCACGGGCGCCGCCAGCGCCGGCTCTGGCAATTCTTCCAGGCAATGCTCGATAACGGCCCGAAACAGCTCGGCCTTATTGCCGAAGTGCGCATAGAGGGTCGCTTTGGTCATGCCCGCGGCTTCGGCGATCAGCTGCATATTGGCCAGGTCGTAGCCGAGCGCGGCAAAGGCCTCGCTCGCCGCCAGGAGGATTTCCCGCTGCCTGGTCTGCCGGGCCTTTAGCCTGCGGCCATGATTGGAGCCTGGGTTCATAGTCACACCTCGCTTTTCCAGGGGCGGCGTCTTGCGGCGAGCGCCGTCCGGTTGTGCAGGCTGGCCGCCTCTCCGCTCACTTGCGAAGGGCGGGCGCAGCGGCCTGTTCAGCCGAGCCCGAAGGTTTTGCGCAACCCCGCATCGACGGGGCCCGCCGGCATGAAGCGGCGGAGTTTTCGCAGCAGGGAGGCCTCGCCCTTGGGCGTGCGACGCATTTTCCAGGTCCCCAGGGCGGCATCGACAATGGTCATGGCGACCTCGCCGGGTAGCGGTGCTTTCTGGACATTCTTTTGAATGGCCTGGGAAACGACGTTGCGCTCGCTGTCGTAGGCCGGGATCCTGGAGGCCGCCTGGGGCGCATTGATATCCAGGTTGGTCTTGGTGAAGGAAGGCTCGACCAGGGCGACACGAATGCCGAATTTGCGCACCTCGTGATCCAAGGTCTCGGACAGCCCTTCCACTGCATGCTTGGAGGCCGAATAGAGCCCCATATACGGCGCCGGCAGGAAGCCCAGCACCGAACTGACGTTGACGATGCGACCGGCGCCTTGCTCGCGCATGTGCGGCAGCACCGCCTGGGTGGTGCGCAGGATGCCCAGCACGTTGGTATCGAACAGCGACTGCGCCTCGGCGATCGAGGTTTCCTCCGTCGCGCCGAGCAGGGTCACGCCCGCGCTGTTGACCAGCACGTCGATGCGCCCCGCCTGGGCGATGATCGCCTGGACTCCCTGTTGCACCGACGCTTGGTCACGGATATCCATCTCGACCAGTTCGACACCGGCTATGGGCTGTGCCTTTGCCGTGTTGCGCACGCTGCCGAATACCCGGCAGCCGCGCTTGGCGAATCGCTCCGCGGCGGCACGGCCGATACCCGACGACACGCCGGTGACAACGACAACGGTGGAATGCGACATAGCGATTTCTCTCTCTTTGGCTGAATTGGATAGGGCGCTGCCCGTTTATGCGGGCACCGTCTCCATGGAGCGATTGAGGCTGACGGGCCTGATCTTGAACCAGATGGCGTACATGGCCGGCAGGAACACCAGGGTCAGTACGGTGCCGGCGAAGGTGCCGCCGATCAGGGTGTAGGCGAGCGTGCCCCAGAACACCGAATGGGTCAGTGGGATAAAGGCCAGAATCGCCGCCAGCGCGGTGAGGATCACCGGCCGGGCGCGCTGCACGGTGGCCTCGACGACCGCGCTGAACGGGTCCAATCCCGCCTGTTCGTTGTGGCGGATCTGCCCGATCAGGATCAGCGTGTTGCGCATCAGGATGCCCGACAGCGCAATCA
>CBIHQF010000662.1:0-2346 GCA_966211665.1 uncultured Pseudomonas sp.
GTGCGGCCACCAACGGCGAACCGACTAGGCGGTGCGCCGCGGCCAGGCAAAACTCAACAGAAACAGGCTGGCCGCGGTCACCACGATCGACGGCCCGGCGGGGCTGTCTTCGAACCAGGACAGACTGAGGCCGCCGCATACCGCGACTATCCCCAGCAGGCTGGCGCCGAAGGCCATCTGCTCCGGGGTGCGCGCATGGCGCTGGGCCGCGGCGGCGGGGATGATCAGCAAGGAGGTGATCAACAGCACCCCGACGATCTTCATCGCCACGGCGATCACCACGGCGATCAGCAACATCAGACTCAGGCGGATCGCCGCCACCGGCAGGCCTTCGACCCGGGCCAGCTCTTCATGCACGGTAATCGCCAGCAACGGCCGCCAGAGCAGGGCCAGCAACACCAGCACCAGGGCGCTGCCGCCGACTATCCAGGCCAGGTCGCCGGGGCCGACGGCGAGCAGGTCGCCGAACAGGTAGCCCATCAGGTCGATGCGCACATCCTTCATAAAGCTCAGCACCACCAAGCCCAGGGACAGGGTGCTGTGAGCGAGGATGCCGAGCAGGGTATCCGAGGCCAACGGTTGGCGGCTTTGCAGCGTGACCAGCAACACCGCCAGCAGCACGCAGCCGACCGTCACCGCCAAGGTCGGGCTGACATCCAGCATCAAGCCCAGGGCCACGCCGAGCAGCGCCGCGTGGGACAGGGTGTCGCCGAAATAGGCCATGCGCCGCCAGACCACGAAGGAACCGAGCGGGCCGGCGACCAGCGCCAGAGCCAGACCGGCGATCAGCGCGTTGAGGAGAAAATCAGCCATGCTTGCAGCCATCTCCATGGATATGTGGGCGAACCGGGCCTTTTATGACCAGACCGCCAGCAGCCTCGTCGACCACCTCGCCATGCAGGTCGTGGGCGTGGTCGTGACGGTGGTGGTAGATCGCCAGGCTCTTGGCGTCCTGGCCGAACAGCTCCACGAACGCGGGATCGCCGCTGACCTGTTCCGGGTGGCCGGAACAACAGACATGGCGATTCAGGCAGACCACCTGATCGGTGGTGCTCATCACCAGGTGCAGGTCATGGGAGACCATCAGCACGCCGCAGCCATGGCGGTCGCGCAATTGGGTGATCAAGCGGTACAGCTCGGCCTGGCCGGCGACGTCGACGCCCTGCACCGGCTCGTCGAGCACCAGCAGTTCGGGCTTGCGCAGCAGGGCGCGGGCCAATAGCACGCGCTGCAACTCGCCACCGGAAATGCTCTGCAAGGGGCTGTCGATCACCTGCTCGGCGCCGACCTCGGCCAGCGCCGTCTGGGCCTGCGCACGCGCGACGCCTGGCACCAGACGTAGAAAGCGCAGCACGCTGAGCGGCAAAGTCGCATCCACGTGCAGCTTCTGCGGCATATAGCCAATACGCAGCTTGGGTTTGCGCCAGACGCTGCCGCTGTTGGCCTTGAGCAGGCCGAGCACGGCGCGCACCAGGGTGGTTTTGCCGGCGCCGTTGGGGCCGATCAGGGTGACGATTTCCCCCGGCCGCACGCTCAATTGCACATCCTGCAATACCGCTTGCCCGGCGAAGGTCACGCCCACCCCGGCCAGACGGATCAGCTCGCCGCTCATTCGGCCTCCCGGCAACCGGCGCACAAGCCGACCACTTCCACGGTCTGGCTTTCGACCGCGAAGCCGACCCCGGCGGCGCCAGCGACTATCGCCTCGCTGATCGCCGGTTGCTCCAGCTCGATCGCCGCATGGCAAGCGCGACAGATGAGGAACTGCCCCTGATGGGCATGTTCCGGATGGTTGCAACCGACGAAGGCGTTGAGCGAGGAGATACGGTGCACCAGGCCGTTTTCCAGGAGGAATTCCAGGGCGCGGTACACGGTCGGCGGCGCGGCGCGACGACCGTCGTGCTCGCTCAGCACACCGAGAATGTCGTAGGCGCCGAGCGGCTTGTGGCTCTGCCAAACCAATTCCAGCACGCGCTTGCGCAGGGCGGTCAGGCGTAAGCCCTGGCGCGTGCAGATGCTTTCGGCCTCGGCGAGCGCGTTATGCACGCAATGGGAATGATCGTGTGGGCGGGAAGCCAGGGGCGGCTGAGTCATGGGCGACGACGCGAGTGATGAGAGACGTTATTATATTACCCGTTCCGTCCTACCTGAGTATTCTCCGTGTCGCGTCTTTTGGCTGTCTTCTTCCTTTTCCTCACCCTCGCCGCCGGCAACACGGCACTGGCCGAGGTGCGCGTGCTGACCAGCATCAAGCCGCTGCAACTGATCGCCGCCGCCGTGCAGGACGGACTGGGCACTCCCCAGGTGTTGTTGCCGCCCGGCGCATCGCCGCACCAGTACGCGCTA
>CBIHQF010000663.1:0-2346 GCA_966211665.1 uncultured Pseudomonas sp.
CCTTCTCCGCGCCGGTCCATTCGGCGACCTGGGTGGCGGCTTGCATCGGGTCTTGCTGGATCCAGCGCTGCGCTTCCAGGGTGGCCATCAGCACCGCCTCGACCACTTCCGGGTACTGCTTGGCGAATTCGTCGCGCACCACTATGCCGTGGAAGGTCGGCACGCCGGCCTCGCTGCCGTCGAATATTTTTCGCGCGGTGCCGCGAAATTCCATGATCTCCGACCAGGGGCAGAAGTCGGCGTGGGCGTCGATCTTGCCGGCGGCGATATTGGCCGCGCCCACCGGCGGGCTCTGGTTGGCGATGCTGACCTCGTCGAACAGGTCGGCGTCACGCAGCGCCTTGAGTGTCATGCCCCAGGCGGCACTGCCCACCGGCACCGAGATGGTCTTGCCGGCGAGGTCGGCCAGCGACTGCACCGACGAGGCGGCCGGCACTACGATGGCGTTGCCGGTGCCCTTGAGGTTGTAGCCGGTCACCGCGATAAGGCGGCTCTGCTGCTTGCCGGTTTCCTGAAACTTGGCGCCGTTGACGATCAAGGGGTAATCGCCCATCACGCCGAAATCCAGCTTGCCGGCGAGCATCTGGTTGGTGATCGGCGGGCCGGAATCGTAGTCGCGGAACTCGATACTGTAGCTGGCGTCGGCATACTTGCCGGTGGTCGGCAGGTACTTCTCGATCAGCTTGAGCTTCTCCAGCACGATGCCGCCGGAGACGGTGTTGGTGACCATGCTCTGATGGCCGATGCCGATGGTGATTTTTTCCGCGGCGACGGCGCCGCTGAACAGCAGAATCGAGCCGAATAACAGGGTGGTGAACAGGCTGTTTGGGTTGTGCATAGTCTTCCCCTTGTCGGTTGGGCAACTTGTACTAACAGGACATAACGCCTGCTTTGAAAGGTGCACCGGCCGTGCCAGGAAGCGCGGAAATCGCCATAGGCGCCTGTTTTCAAACAATTAATCGCGGGCTTTTATGACCCTCTGGTCAAGCCTGTTTTCCCCGCCAATCGCCCTTCGCTGGTGCGTTGCGCATGCGCGAGGGCCAAGCCGGCGCAAGCGTCGACGCGGGGTTTAGGACAAGTAAGGCAAGTGGGGGGGACGCTTGCGTAGGGTGGAGATGGCGAAGCCTTGTCCACCGGGGGATGCAGGGTCGAAACGCCTACGCTCCTGTGGGAGGCGCTTCAGCGGCGAGCTTCTCGCGGCGTCTGTCACGGCTGAAGCGGGGTGCCGCCCAGCCTTCCCACACTGGGTCGCTAGCTCAGGTTCAGATGGTGGGAAGGCCGCCCGGGCTCTGGAGGGTAGGAATGTGCTGAAGAGAGTGGGGACTGCTTAACAGGGCTATCAGGCGCGTACGCGAGATATATGCACGACACCCTTGATCGCGCGCAGCTTCTTGATCACCCGCGCCAGGTGTACGCGGTCATGCACGCTGACCACCAGTTGCACGACGCTGATGCGGCCGTCGCGCTCGTCCATGCTGATTTTCTCGATGTTGCCGTCGGCGGCATTGACGCTGCCGGCCAGCAGGGCGATCAGGCCGCGCTGGTGTTCCAGCTCGATGCGCAGTTCGACATTGAACTCGCCGACCACATCCTTGGCCCAGGACAGCTGGATGCATTTTTCCGGGTTGTGCCGCACTTCGCCGATATTGCGGCAGGTCTCCAGGTGCACCACCATGCCTTTGCCCGCGGACAGGTGGCCGACGATGGGGTCGCCGGGAATCGGCGTGCAGCACTTGGCGTAACTCAGCACCAGGCCTTCGGTGCCGCGAATCGCCAGCGGGCCTTCCGGGCTCGGTAGTTCTTCGCCGCCTTCGCTGAGCAGCCGGCGCGCGACCACATAGGCCATGCGGTTGCCCAGGCCGATATCTTCGAGCAGGTCTTCCAGCGCGCTCTGCCGATATTCGGCGAGCACCGCTTGCACGCGCTCGGGCGAGAGCTTGTCGATATGGCTGTCGAAACCGCCGAGCACCTTGTTCAGCAGGCGTTCGCCGAGGCTGATCGACTCCGAGCGGCGTTGCAGCTTGAGCGCGTGGCGGATATGTGTGCGCGCCTTGCCGGTGACCACGAAATTCAGCCAGGCCGGGTTCGGTCGTGCGCCCGGCGCGCTGACGATCTCCACGGTGGCGCCGCTTTGCAGCGGCTCGGAGAGCGGCGCCAGGCGGCGGTTGATACGGCAGGCGATGCAGGTGTTGCCGACGTCGGTGTGCACCGCGTAGGCGAAGTCGACCGCGGTGGAGCCTTTCGGCAGTTCCATGATGCGGCCCTTGGGCGTGAACACGTAGACCTCGTCGGGGAACAGGTCGATCTTCACGCTCTCGATGAATTCCAGCGAATTGCCGGCGCGCT
>CBIHQF010000664.1:0-2341 GCA_966211665.1 uncultured Pseudomonas sp.
TGGCGAGATTTTTCGCGGCAACGCGGCTTGCGCTGAAACGGCAACAGACCCTAGCCACACCCCTCCTCGCCTCACCGCCCCCAATCGAGCAGCGCCATGGCCGCGCTTCATTTGCATCTCAGTGTTCAAAGCATGTTGCAATTGAGAAAACCGCTGCTTAACTGCTTAGAAAATCGGTAGTCCTCTCACACAGGGAAGTAGATATGCACGCCATACTCCGCACCTCGTACCTCGCAATTCTTGGCGCCAGCGCGCTCTTGTCCGTTAGCCAAAGCCAGGCCGCCGCACCCATTTACATGGACCAGGGCAGTGCCTGGACCGACAGCGCCCGGCAGGATTACTACAGCCGCGACCAGGGCTCGCAGATCATGCCGCTGAGCTGGGCGATCGCCCTCAAGCAGCCCGACGGCTCGCCCTTCATGGCCGCCAGCTTGAGCCGCTACGGCTACCTGCCGAACCCGCAGAGCAATCCGCCCGGCCTGCCGGTGGGTTTTACCGCCGCCAACAGCAGCGCCGGCCAGCAATTGGGCATGACCTGTTCGGCCTGCCATACCCGCCAGATCGAAGTCGACGGCCAGGCTTACCGGATCGACGGCGGCCCGGCGATCAGCGACTTCCAGAGTTTTCTCGCCGACCTCGATACGGCCATGGGCCGGGTGATCGCCGACCCGGCGGTATTCGACGCCTTCGCCGCCTCGGTGCTCGGCACCGTCTCATCGCCCGCGCACAAGGCCGAACTGCGCCTGGCGGTGGAGGACTGGTACCAGCGTTACCACACCCTGATCTCGCGGGCGTTGCCGCAAGAGCCGTGGGGGCCCGCGCGCCTGGATGCGGTGTCGATGATCTTCAACCGCTTGACCGGCCTGGATATCGGCCCGCCGCCGTCCTATATGATTCCGGAAAACATCCGCGAAGCCGTGGCGCCGGTGCGTTACCCCTTCCTGTGGAACGCCTACCGGCAGGACAAAACCCAGTGGCCCGGCTTCGCCGATAACGGCAACGACCTGCTCGGCCTGGCCCGCAACCTTGGCGAGGTGTATGGCGTATTCGCGATGTTCCACCCGAAGAAGGACCCCAAGGATTTGCTGAAAATCGACTATCTGTCGAATAACTCGGCGAATTTCTCCGGGCTCGCCGCCCAAGAGAAAAACATCGCAAAAATCGGCCCGCCCAAGTGGCCATGGCCGGTCGACCAGGCGCTCGCCAAACAGGGCGAAGCCCTCTACAACCTGCCCCAGGCACAAGGCGGCTGCGCCGATTGCCATGGCATCAAGCGCGGTGCCTTCCGCTCGCTGACCCACGAAACCTGGGCCACGCCGGTGCAGGACGTCGGCACCGATTCGCGCGAGCACGACATCCTCGGTTGGACGGTGAACACCGGCGTGCTCAACGGCGCGAAAATCCCCTTCCTGGAAAAACCCCTCAAGCCCACCGACACAGCCTTCAACGTGCTGGGCACCTCGGTGGTGGGCTCGATCCTGCAGCACTATGCACGGGAGTTTCTCGGCAAAGAGACCATCACCACCACCAATGCCCTCTATATGCCGACCACCGCCCCACTGAGCGGCGCGTTCCGCTCCACTGCGATCAAGCCGAGCGGCGACTTCCCATACGAGGCGCGCGTGCTGCAAGGCATCTGGGCCGCGGCGCCCTATCTGCACAACGGTTCGGTGCCGAGCCTGGCGGAGCTGCTTAAACCGGCCGCCGAGCGCGTCGCCTCGTTCAAGGTCGGCCCGGCCTACGACATTCAGGCCGTCGGCCTGGCTGCCGAGCAGAGCAAATTCGGCGACTACACCCTCACCACGACCGACTGCAGCGCGCGCAACTCGGGTAATAGCCGCTGCGGTCACGAGTTCGGCACCACATTGCCGGACGCCGATAAGCGGGCCCTGCTGGAGTACCTGAAAACCCTGTAAAGCGTCCCGTGCCGGTGGCTCAGTCGAGCCGCCGGCACGCGGCCGCATCCCCTCGGGCCGCACACACCTTCGCGGCGAATACCAACCGAACCCTGCCGACGGCAAGCGCCTGCGCCGCACGATTTCCGGCTATAATCGCGACCTTTTTCGGGAGCCAGCCTCCCCTCGATCCGATTCCTGCAGGCACGCACCCATGACCACTCAGGCCGCCGAAGTCGCCAAGCGCCGCACTTTCGCCATTATTTCCCACCCCGACGCCGGTAAGACCACCATTACCGAAAAGCTGTTGCTGATGGGCAAGGCGATTGCCGTGGCCGGCACGGTGAAGTCGCGCAAGTCCGACCGCCATGCCACCTCCGACTGGATGGAGATGGAAAAGCAGCGCGGCATCTCCATCACCACCTCGGTGATGCAGTTCCCCTACC
>CBIHQF010000665.1:0-2333 GCA_966211665.1 uncultured Pseudomonas sp.
CGTCGAACGCCGCGTTATGGATGATCAGCTGCGCGCCCTTGATGAACTCGAAGAACTCGTCGGCGATTTCCTTGAAGCGCGGTTTGTCCTGCACGAACTCATTGGTGATGCCGTGAACGGCGATGGCGCCCTCGTCGATTTCGCGATCCGGCTGCAAGTAGACGTGGAAATGACGACCGGTCAGCCGCCGGCCGATCAGCTCGACGCAGCCGATTTCGATGATCCGATGGCCATCGGCCACCGGCATGCCCGTGGTTTCGGTATCGAGTACGACACTACGCATGTTTCAAGCCTCTCATTTCATCGACGCCGCGGTTGGCCAACAGGTCGGCACGTTCGTTACCGGGATGGCCGTTATGACCGCGCACCCACTGCCAGGTCACGTTATGGCGGTTGACTTGCTCATCCAGCAGTTGCCAGAGATCGGCGTTCTTCACCGGTTGCTTGGTCGCGGTTTTCCAGCCGCGCCTCTTCCAGTTGGGCATCCAATCCTGAATACCCTGCATGACGTACTGCGAGTCGGTCACCAGGCGCACATCGCAGCTGCGTTTGAGCTCGGCCAGGGCGCGGATCGCCGCGGTCAGCTCCATGCGGTTGTTGGTGGTTTGCGCCTCGCCACCCCAGAGCTCTTTTTCCACGCCCTTGAAAATCAGCAGCGCGCCCCAGCCACCGATGCCGGGATTGCCCTTGCAGGCGCCGTCGGTGTAAATCTCGACCTGTTCACTCATAGTTCGTCTTAATGCTCGGAATTGCGCCGGCTGACCTTGGCCACCGGCAGCGGCAACAGCTTGCCCATGGGCTCGCGGCGCGATTGGCGCAACGGGCGCAACCCCACCACCAATTTGCGCGCCACCAGAATATAGAAGCCGCCGCCCGGCAATTGCCAAGCGTCCCCCCAGGCTTCCAGACCGGCCAGGCGTTCCTGCCAGCCCATGGAAGAAAGCGGCGGACGATAGCATCCGAAGCGGCGTTTCTCCAGCGCAAAACCCAACAGGTGCAGCCAGTCGCTGACGCGGCTCGGAGCGATACAGCGCGCTTGCCTCAAGGCATCCTGGGTATATAGATGGCGGACGCCCCAGGCGCTCAGCGGATTGATCCCGAGGATCAATAAATGGCCGCCGGGTCTGACGCTACGCGCGGCTTCACGTAATAAACCGTGAGGAGACAGGCTGAAGTCCAAGCCATGTTGCAGCACCACGACGTCGGCGGCGTGCTCGGTCAGCGGCCAGGCCTGCTCCTCGCAGACGATGTCCACACCGCTGAAAGGCGCGCCCAGACGTACGCTGCGTTGAATTTGCACGGCGTTGGCGGTTTCTTCCGCGGCAGGGCCGTAATGCACCAGGTAGCTGCCGAAAAAACGCGCCAGCTCTTCCTCCAGCAAACGCTGCTCCTCCCCCAGCAGCAACTGCCCGTGGGGGCCATTGAACCAGCCGCGGGCGGCGCCGATCAGACTCAACCAATCGGCGTCGGCTTGGGCGAAGGGATGATCGGACATAGATAGCACCTGCGTAGCCGTGAGTATCAAGAAAACCCTAGGGTCTGTTGCCGTTTCAGCGCAAGCCGCGATGAAACGGCAATAGACCCTAAAAAGTCCTAAGATGCACCTTTGTAGCCCGCATAGCGACCCGTGTCATGATTAAAATCGACGCTCTACCGGCTTTCTCCGACAACTATATCTGGCTGCTGCAAGACAGCGGACAACAGCGCTGCGCCGTTATCGATCCGGGTGACGCCGCTCCCGTGCTGGCCTGGCTGAACGCTCACCCCGGCTGGCGACTCAGCGATATCTTGATCACCCATCACCACCACGATCATGTCGGCGGTATCGCCCAGCTCAAGGCGGCGACCGGAGCACGGGTGGTCGGCCCCGCGCGGGAAACCATCCCCGAGCGCGATCGAGCGCTCAGCGACGGTGATAGCGTCGAAGTACTCGGCCACACCCTGAGCGTCATCGAAGTACCGGGACATACCCTCGGGCATATCGCTTATTACCAGGCGGAGCAGCACTGGTTGTTCTGTGGCGACACCTTGTTCGCCGCCGGCTGCGGCCGCTTGTTCGAGGGTAGCCCCGCACAGATGCACGCGTCGCTGCAGCGCCTGGCCGCCCTGCCCGACCGCACTCTGGTGTACTGCACCCATGAGTACACCCTGAGCAATTTACGTTTTGCCCAGGCGGTCGAGCCCGATAATGCACAGATCGCCGAACGCCTGCGGCAGGTCGCCGCCTGGCGCGAGGCCGGGCAAATCAGCCTGCCTTCGACGCTGGCGCTGGAGCGCGCCACCAATCCTTTTTTGCGTTGCGACGAGCCGGCCGTTATCGAAACCCTCAACCG
>CBIHQF010000666.1:0-2316 GCA_966211665.1 uncultured Pseudomonas sp.
TGGCACGAACTGATCGCGCTGACGGAGCAAATGTGGGTTTTTTTCGACTTTACTGTTCATGGCATCTCCCATAAGTGAGCCCGGCAACCGGGGGGCGGCTGCGATGTGCTTCAGGTTAAGCGTTCGGCGCAATGCTCTAAGCCGAACTTGGCCCCTGAGAAATTCGGATCGACTGTTTTCCCCCCGGCAAACGGCAGAATCCTTCAATCCGCTGAATCTGCCGGAATCGGCCCTAGACAACCAGGCACGACGCGTTTGTCGCAGCTGTTTCGACATTTACTGCGCTGCCACTCGGGCATGCTGGAAGCCTCTGTTTATATGAGGAAACGCCCATGGCCCTGCTCTATAAAGCCGACCCGGTGCGCGGCGAACAGTGGAAAACTCTGTTCGCCGAACAGGCCCCGGAGATCGAATGGCGCGCCTGGCCGGATATCGGCGATCCGCGCGACATTCGCTATCTGGCGGCCTGGCAGGCGCCGGACGATCTCGACACGCTGCTGCCGAACCTGCAGGTGCTGTTCGCCCTGTCGGCGGGCGTCGACCAGCTCGACCTCGGTCGCTTGCCGGCGAGCTTGCCGGTGGTGCGTTTGCTCGACCCGGGCATCACCCAGGGCATGTGCGAGTACGCCAGTTTCGCCGTGCTCGGCCTGCACCGGGACCTGCTGCGCTACCGTCAGCAGCAGGTCGAAAAGCGCTGGCAGGCGCACCGCCTGGTACCCGCACCGAAACGCCGGGTCGGGGTCATGGGTCTCGGCCTGCAGGCCCGGCAGATACTCGCCAGCTTGCAACCCTATGGCTTCGCCCTGTCGGGATGGGCCCGTAGCCGACATCGCATACCCGGCGTCGACTGTTTTGCCGGCACCGAACAACTGCCGGCCTTCCTCGGTCAGTGCGACATTCTGCTCTGCGTGCTGCCGCTGACCGAACAGACCCAGGGGATTCTCGACCGCCAGCTGTTCCAACACCTGCCCAAAGGCGCCGCGCTGGTGAATATGGGTCGCGGCGGCCACCTGGTGGAGGCGGATTTGCTCGACGCCCTGGCCAGCGGCCAGCTCAGCGCCGCGGTGCTCGACGTGCTGCAACAGGAACCTGCTGAGTCAGACCATCCTTTCTGGCACCACCCGCAGATTCTGCTGACACCGCATATCGCCGCGATGACCCAACCGGAAAGCGCGTTTGGCGTGCTGCTGGAGAATATCCGCCGACATCAACGCGGCGAGACCATGCTCGGTCAGATCGATCGCAAACAGGGTTACTAGCAGGTTCTTCGCACTCGACGCCTGCGAGATGCCTTCAGTGTGTAGGGTGCGCCGTGCGCACCACTGACAAGCGGGTGCCCGGTGCGCGCAGCGCACCCTACGAGCCTGACCAGGAGCAGGAAGGCCCGTGTCGCCGGCACGGGCATCTGCTTGAGTTGAGCCAGACGGTGCCAGCTGGGTTGCTAGATACCGGCAGACCGCAGGTGAAGCGCGTAGATCGCATCGTAACGACTGACGATGCGATAGATGACACCTTCCCGTTCGAGGTCGGCCAAGATGGCGTCGAGGCGTTTCTTGTATTCTTACTTGTATGGAAATGCCTGCGGATTGCGGCGGGTATAACCGAGGTGTCCCGCCTCGCCGGTGAGCCAGGGGCCTTCGACTATCCAGTTGAGGCCGTTGTCGCCGAGCACGCCGTCGCTGTGCATCCGCTCCAGTTCCCAGAGAACCGCACGGCGATCGTTGATATAGGCGTCCAGCCGCCCGCGATAGAGCATGGCCAGGCTGGTGCGGTTGTCCTTGCCGTAGACCTGCTGCAGTTCGCCCCTGGCCAGCATGAGCTGGTAATCCTGGTCCGGGATGTTGATGAAGCCGCTGTTCTGGCCGATGCGCAGGCCGCCATAGGCCTGCGGAAATCGCTCGTCCGGGAGTGTGCGCGCCACCTCGGCACGCAAGAAGACCACCAATTTTTCTCTCAATATGGGCCGCGAATAGTCCATCCAGGGCCGCTCTGCGGGCCGGTAGTAAGGCGGATAGAGCGCAAAGGCGCGGCCCTTGGCCAACTCCGCCAGCGCCCGCGCCCAGGGCAAGGGACGGATGTGCACGCGATACTCCGGCATGCGGGCGTCGCAGAGAATGGTCACCTCGATGGGTGGGCTCGCCCAACTTCCGGCATGCAGCGCACAAGCCAGCAACCCAACCAACAACCTACCCATACCAGCCCTCGAGTGACACGGTTGAACGCTCCCTGTTTCGCTGCTAGATCCGTAGACAAAAAAAAGCCCGCAGTGTGGACGGGCTAAAAAGGGTGACACACCAATACAAGCTAGGTAGGCGC
>CBIHQF010000667.1:0-2306 GCA_966211665.1 uncultured Pseudomonas sp.
ACATGCCTCAGCCCTCTAAAACCACATGCCCAACCCGGCATGGGTTGGCCGCTTAACTTAATCTCATTGGCGCTCTGCGCCGCGTTTCTCGAGGGTCTTACCGGCGACACCTGAATGCGCAAGTACCGGGCCCCTACAAAAGAGCGCTGCTTTATACCAGAAAGCCCTAGCCACAACAAGGTAAAACGCACTTTCGACGGTGGCTCGTGCTGCGGCATCGCAATGCGATGGCGTGAGCATGGGCGGCGGCGGCCACCGACCACTCGTCGCCGAGTTTTTATTAACCGCCGCCACATTTAGGTCTAGGATGAGACCTTTGCCAAAAGTCGCCTACAGGAGTTGCCCATGCGCCTTGCCGCCCTACCGCTGTTGCTCGCCCCTTTACTGGCCCAGGCCAGCACCCTCAGCGTATGCACCGAGGCCAGCCCGGATGGATTCGATGTCGTGCAGTACAACTCGCTGACCACCACCAACGCCTCGGCCGATGTATTGATGAACCGCCTGGTGGAGTTCGATGCCGTCAGCGGCAAGCTGCTGCCGAGCCTGGCCGAACGCTGGGAAGTCAGCGACGACGGCTTGAGCTACACCTTCACCCTGCGCCCGAACGTGCGGTTCCACAGCACCGATTATTTCAGTCCCAGCCGCCCCCTGACTGCCGACGACGTGCTGTTCAGCTTGCAACGCATGCTCGACCCGAACCACCCTTGGTACAAGGTCGCGGCAAGCGGCTATCCGCATGCCCAGTCGATGCAACTGCCCAGCCTGATCGCGAGCGTAGACAAGCTCGACGAGCGCAAGCTGCGGATTACCCTCGCCCGCCCCGATGCGACCTTTCTCGCCACCCTGAGCATGGGCTTCGCGTCCATCTATTCCGCCGAATATGCCGAGCAACTGCTGGCTGCCGGCGAGCCGCAGCGGCTCAACAGCCAGCCGATCGGCACCGGCCCCTTCGTCTTCAAGCGTTTCCAGAAGGACGCGGTGGTCCGTTACAGCGCCAACCCAGCGTACTTCGCCGGCGCACCGGCGGTGGACGAACTGGTCTTCGCGATTACCCCGGACGCCAATGTGCGCCTGCAGAAGCTGCGCCGCGGCGAATGCCATATCGCCCTCTCGCCCAAGCCCCAGGACGTGCGCAGCAGTGCCGGCGACGCCGGGCTCCAGGCACAGAGCACCGCGGCCTTTATGACCGCCTTCGTCGCGCTGAACAGCCAGCACCCGCCCTTGGATAAAGCGGCGGTACGCCAGGCGATCAACCTGGCGTTCGATAAAGCCAGCTACCTCGAGGCGGTCTTCGAGAGCAGCGCCGAAGCGGCCAACGGCCCGTACCCGCCCAATACCTGGAGCTACGCCAGCGAGCTGCCGGGTTATCCGCACGACCCGGCCAAAGCCCGCGCACTGCTGACCGAGGCGGGTTTGCCGGATGGCTTCAAGACGACGATCTGGACCCGCCCTTCCGGCAGCCTGCTCAACCCCAACCCCAGCCAAGGCGCGCAGATGTTGCAGGCCGACCTGGCGAAGATCGGCATCCAGGCCGAGATCCGCGTAATCGAATGGGGCGAGTTGATCCGCCGCGCCAAGGCCGGCGAGCACGATCTGCTGTTTATGGGTTGGGCCGGCGACAACGGCGATCCGGATAACTTTCTCACTCCGCAGTTCGCCTGCGCCTCGCTGGAGTCGGGGCTGAACTTCGCCCGCTATTGCGACCCGCAACTGGACAAGCTGATCGCCGACGGCAAGCGCAACAGCGATCGGGCCCAGCGCAGTCAGCTATATAAAGAAGCGCAGCGGATCATTCAGCAGCAGGCCTTGTGGCTACCGCTGGGCCACCCGACCGCCTATGCACTGACCCGCAAGGAGGTCAGCGGTTACCGGGTCAATCCGTTCGGTCGGCAGGATTTCGCCAAGGTGCGTTTGGCGCCCTGAGCGGCGGCTATTGCTTCGCCCGGGCCGCGCTTAACGGGCCGCCCGGGATTGCCCAAGCCACGCGCCTTGCCTGAAGGCCGCCGGCTGTCGTCCAATAGCCTGTCCCCAGTCGAGAAGTTCGTCATGTCGAATCCCGTCCTCGCCCGCAAACCCCGCGCCAGCAGCCAAGCCCGTATCGCCGTGATTCTCGCGGCGGCCCGCGCGCTGCTCGCCGAACAGGGCGTGGCCGGCCTGTCGATATACAGCGTGGCCGAGCGCGCCGGCATTCCACCCTCCTCGGTGTACCACTTCTTCGCCAGCGTGCCGGCACTGCTCGAAGGGCTGACCGCGGATATCCACGGCGCCTTTCGCGCCTGCCTGCAACAGCCGATCGAGCATGCCGA
>CBIHQF010000668.1:0-2285 GCA_966211665.1 uncultured Pseudomonas sp.
CTTACTTCGATATCGCCAAGGGTCAGCGTTTAGCCGCCTATCCAGCCGCTGACTGCCTGGGTGCGTGCCGTATCGCTGCTGTATATGCCTTTCTGCCAGTAGCGCGTTAGTTCGCCCGTATCGCTGCTGGCCTGGGTTGCGTTGGCATCGAGCACCGCCTGCTCTGGATCAAGCAGTATCTGTGCTCCGGCCGGGGCAGCGCTCTGCTCCAGCCAAGGCAATTCTCTGGTATGCGGCATCGCGATTTGCAGCTTGCCCTTCTCCGCGGCAGTACGCAGTGCGGCGGCGTTGGCCGGGGTGATGCGCTGGTTGAACAGGGTGGTTGAAGTAGGGGCGAAGATATAGGTGGTGTTCGCCTCGCGAACGTCGCCGCGGCGATAGAGCAGTGCGGCGGCTGGCAGGGTGGCCAAAAGGCCGGGGTCGTTATAGGCGTGCCAGTTGGATGCGCTCATCCAGCCGCCGGACAGCCGCTCCTGACTGTACGCGTATTGCATCAGCGCGTCCCAGCCTTGGTGGCTGGCCATGCCCGCCATATGGAGTGGCAACGTGTGCCTGTCGGGCGTGGGAAAGGGTTCGGCGTTCCACTCGGTTACCGTCAAGGGTTTGCCCGTCACCTGGCCGGCGGCAATCCAATGCAGCAAACCGTCAGTGGTCAGTGGGTTCTTCTCCAATTGTCCAGTGCCGCCATAGCTGTGTACGTCGATGGCACCGCCCGCGGTGAGTGCCGGCAGCGAACTCAGGCCATTACTGCCCCAGGTGCTGGTCGTGACTATGGGGACTTTCACCCCCAACTGGCGCAGGTGCTGGATCATATCGACGTTGAAGCGACGTTCCAGATCGTTGAGGAACAGCTTCGCCGGGCCATGCTCCCAGGCGCGCCATGTCAGGTTCTGCGGTAGGTTGTATTGGCTGGCGAAGGCGCTGGCCTTGGCCATGTAGAGTTGGTTGTGGATGGGTACTTGTTTGTCCGGCAGCAAGGCGTTGCCGAAGTGATGGGTGATGTCGTTCTCGTTGGTGATCAGTACCGCGGCGATCGCCGGGTCGTCCTTGTAGGCGAGGTCGGTATGGGGATTCACATGGGTCACATAGGCCTCGGCGAAACGCTTCATCGCCAGCTGCATGGTGCTGTTGACGTAGGCGTAGCCCTTGAGGCTGGCGACATCCTTGCCTTTGCGTATCTCATCGAAGCCCAAGATGTTGTCGGCGGGCATGAGCGCGCGCTCGACATGCAGGTCGAGCCAGACGTAGATGCCTTCGTCTTTCAGGCACTTGATCCACCAGTCGAGCTTGGCCAGAGAGTCGGCGCTGAGCCGCTGGGTATCCTGGATAACGGCCTTGGCGCCGAAGATATTCGGGCTTACCCAGGGCGAGTCGTGGTGGTGCAAACGCACGAGATTGAAGCCCAACTCGGACAGGCGACGGGCCTGCTGCTTGATCGCATCATCGGGCGTGGCGAAAAGCGTGTAGGCCGACAAATTGGTGCCCCAGAACCGGGCGGGAGTATTATCGGCGAAGCGCAGTTGCTCGCCGGATGCTTTTACGAAGCCCCGTTTGCCGGCCGGCTTCTCTGGCGCATTGAGGAAGGAAAGATCGACCGGCGAGGTTTTCCAATCGACTTTGTCGGTTGGCCAGGTGGTCGGATCGGCCAGGCCGAAGCGCTCGGTGATGGTCGGTCCGATCGCCACATCGCCGGTCACGCTCAAGGTTGCCTTGATGCTTTGGTTGCCAGGTGTGATGGCCTCTTTATAGAAGAAGGCGCGCAGCTCGGCTTTATTGCCACGTTCGAAATACAGGCTGGCCAACGCCGGCTCGAAACGCATCTCGATGCGTCGACCTTGCGCTTGCCCCCATGACCAGCCAGCGTTGTCGGGAAGCAATTGCGGCTCGCCCATTTCGCCAGCGAGATTCGCCAGGTCGAATTTGAAGACGATGCCTCCGCCGATTATGCCCTCGATCAGGCTGCGTGCATCCAGGGTGAAATTCCACACCAGCTTCTGCTGATCGTCCTTCTGAATTTCGGCGCCCAAGTCGAAGTTCAGCGTTTTGTTCTCGCCGCTCAGGGAGTAACGATAGGGGGCGGTTACCGCGAATGCGGTTTGCGTATGGGCCCAGGCCCAATTGCTGCCCCAAAAGGCGAACGTCGAAGAAACCACAGGGCTGCCGCCACGCGCGACCATGGGCAGGCCGCTGCGCTCATCCACGCTGACCACCCACTCCGCCGCCCAGGTGGTAACCGGCCATGCGGCAAGGGTCAGAAGCAGTAGCAGCGGGCGAAATAGGGCGGT
>CBIHQF010000669.1:0-2267 GCA_966211665.1 uncultured Pseudomonas sp.
CAGGAGCACCACCACCAACGGCAGGTTGCCGCCGCGGCTGATCAGGTAGGGTTTGAGGATGTTGTCCACGCCGCTGATCACGAACAGACCCCAGACCCCGAGGAAGATCGCCATACCGATCTCGCCTTGCCAGATCAGCCAGGCCACGGCCGGGGCCCAGATCAGCGGCGGCACCATGATCAGGCTCGCGCCGAAGGTCAGAAGGCCGAGCAGCAAGGCGCCGGGCACGCCGGCGATCGTAAAACCGATGCATGCCAGAATCGCTTGCGCGGCGGCGGTGCCGATCACGCCGTTGACCACACGCTGCACGGTGCCGGCGATCAGTTCCAGGTAGTGTTCGGCGCGATCGCCGATCAGACGCTCCAGCAGGCTTTCGGCGAAGGACGCCAGGCGCGGGCCATCGCGGTAGAAGAAGAACACCAGAATCAGGCTCAGCGCCAGCTCCAGCATACCGCCGCCGATTTGCGCGCTACGCGCCAACAGCCAATTGCCGACCTGGCCGAGGTAAGGCCGCACGGTGGCGAAAAAAGCCACACCTTGCTCGTCGATGGTTTCCCAGAACCCCACCAGGCGCTCGCCGACAAAGGGTACGTCGGCCAACCAATCTGGATGCGGCGGCAGGCCTTCGACCTGGAAGCCTTTGACCAGAGCGGTCGCATCCTTGATATGGTCGGCCAGGTTGAACCCCAGCATGACCAAGGGTACGGCGACCAGCACGGTCCAACCCAGGGTCAGCAAACCTGCGGCCATCGATTGCCGGCCGCCCAATAAGCGCGTCAATACGCGCATCACCGGCCAACTGGCGAACGACAGTACCGCTGCCCAGAACAACGCCGACCAGAACGGCGCCAACACCCACATGCTCGCGCCCAACAGGGCGAGCAACAGGATCTGCACTAGCAAGCGATCGTTATTGGCCATCCGCACAGCTCCACACACGAGGAAAACGGCAAAAAGGCTCTACGCGAACGCGCAAAGCCTCGAAGGGAAAGTTCAGTAGGTATCGATCCGACGTTTGGAACGTCTCGTCCGTCAACGCAGCAATATTACACGCAAGCCCGGTGTTTCCTGCTCGGCCAATTCCAGGCGCGCCGCCCGCACGCGTTGCTCGATCAGCGCGTCGCGCCAGGCACCCGCCTCAGGCCCGCTGAGACTGACGCGCAGGGTGCTGTCGAGATTCAGGCTGCGCGCCAGCAACGCCACCCAGGCCTCGCTGGGCTCGGTTCTATTGGGCAGGCGCAACTCGCCGGTGCTTTTCAATTGCCGCAACAGGGTGGCCGGGGTCGGCAACAGATCGGCGAGCGGCTGATCGGCCTCCAGCAGCTCGGCGTGCAGATAAGCGCGCTTGTTGCCCCGGGTGATGCTGTAGAGCGCCAACAGGCTGTTATGCCGCGGCTCGGCCAAGCGCATCAGCAAGTACGCCTGCTGATCGTCGGAGCCGTAAAGAATCGATTGATCGAAAACCGAATTGGCCCACAAGCTGCTCGAGCCGCACTCGCGCCCCTGACACCAGTAAAGCAACTCGGCATCCTGCGCCTGCAAAGCTTTGCGGGCCGCGGTGAAGACTTCGTCGGCGCTATGGGTGCGCGGCAGCTCGTAGGTCACCGCGGTGAGCTGGCCCTGCAGCGCCACCTCCCGCTCATAACGCAGGCGACCGCTAATGCGTCGGATGGAGCCTTGCGGGTAGATACGCTCCTGGTCGGCAGTTTGCTCAATACTGACGATCTTGCTCCCGGGAAAGCGCGGCAACACCTCGAGGTCATGGCTATCGGGGATATCGGCGCTAGCCGCGCCGCTGGCCAGGGTCAATACCAGCCCTGCAACACTCAAACAACGCATGCGGCCCTCACTTGATCAGCATCGACTGGGCGGCCTTGACCAGCTTTTCGCCGTCTTCTTCACGCCGCGGCACCGACAGACCGCGTTGCACCGCGGGGCGCTCGTTCAGAGCGTTCATCCAGCGCTGAAGATGCTCCAGCCCATCCACCGAAACGCCGGCCCAATCATGTATCCGTACCCAAGGATAGGTGGCGATATCGGCGATGCTGTAATCGCCGGCCAGATATTCGACCTCACCCAGACGCCCATCCAGCACCTCGTAGAGGCGCCGGGTTTCATGCTGATAACGATCGATGGCGCCCTGCAGCTTTTCCGGGAAATAGCGGAAGAACACATTGGCCTGGCCCTGCATGGGGCCGACCCCGCCCATCTGGAACATCAGCCATTGCACCACCAGCGAACGGCCCTTGGCGTCGGCCGGCAGCAAT
>CBIHQF010000670.1:0-2257 GCA_966211665.1 uncultured Pseudomonas sp.
TTTTCAAGGCTTGCCGCAGTGCCGGGCGATCGATCTTGCTGTTATGGCGGCCATCGACCGGCATCTGGGCGATGCGGGCGAGCCAGGCGCGGGTGATGTCGAACTGCCCGAGCACGGCCGGCAGTTGCTCGGCCTGTTGCGGTTCGCCTTGCAGCACCACCAGCGGTTGTCCGTCGAGCGCGTTGAGCACTGCGCTGCGGATGATGCCGGGCAGGGCATCGAGGGCTTTTTCGAGGATGAAACTGTCCTGAGCGCGGCCATTGATCAGCACGCGGTCCTTGAGACGGCCTTGGAGCCATAACCGGCCCTGCTCATCGAATGCCCCGCAGTCGCCGGTGCGGTGCCAGACCAGGCCATCGGCGCGCGGAATCTTGCATTCGGCGCAGGCCCGGGGATTGTCGACGTAGGCTTTGAGCACATGGGGGCCGGCCACCAGAATCTCGCCGACTTGGCCGGCCGGCAGGCGTGCCCGCTCGACGTTGACCGCATCGCTCAGCGCCTGCTGCGGATCGACGATGCACACCTCGGCGATCGCCGCCGGGTGGCCGAGCAGGTAGCCGGGCTGCTGGTGCCAGTCGCGCAGCAGCTCGGCCATCTCCACCTCGGCGATCGGCTCGGCTTCGGTGGAGCCATACACGACCCGCGCCCGGGCCTGCGGAAAACTGCGCAAACAGCCGCGCAGCAGGGCCTGGTTGACCGTCGAGCCGCCGACAACCAGCGAGCGGACTTGCGTCAACTGCAAGCCAGTGGTCTGCGCATGCTCTACCAAACGCTGCATATAAGCCGGTGCGCCGCTCAGGCGGGTGACGCCTTCGCGCCGAATCTGCTCCAGCACCAACGCCGCATCCACCCGCCCGGGCGTGGCCAGGTCGGCCGCCGGCAGCACGCTGCTGATGCCGCAGCAGAGGTTGTGCAGCACCAGTACCGGGAAGCAGGGCATGTCGATGTCGTCGTCCTGGTCCGGCCAATGGCTGCGGATCGCCAGGTGCTGGGCGATCAGGCTGGCGTGGGTGCGGTCGGCGCCTTTGGGGGCGCCAGTGCTGCCGGAGGTGAAGCTGATCAGGCCATGGTCGTCGTTGCTGCGCGGCAGGAATTGGTAGTCGGTCAGGCCGCACTGCTCGACGCTTTGCGGCAGGCCGCGCACGCCGAAGCAGGCGCCGTCCAGGCTGTAGCGGCGCAAGCGCCAGAGTTGCGGCAACAGCCACCAGCGTTTGACGATGTCGCGCTGGCCAATCAAGCCGCTGGCGCCGCTGGCCGCGATGGCGCCGAGCATGCGCGCGCGGCTCATGCCTCGGTCGAGCAGCACCGGCACCAGGCCCATCCCCAACAGCGCCAGGAGCACGGCGTACAGCGGCAAACTGGGGCGCGCCAACAGCAGCACGCGCTGGCCGCTCTGCCAGCCATCGGCTCGTAGCGCTCGTTGCAAGCGTGCGGCATAGCCGAGCAATTCGGCATAGCTGAGGCTATCGCTGGCCAGGCCTTCGCCCGGACGTGGGATGCGCAGGGCCAGACGCTGTGGATGGCGCAGGGCGGCGCTGAGAATCAGGGTGCCGACATTACCGTTGTTCATAGCCCCCCCTGATAGAGCGCGTAGTGGCGGCTCTGGCTACGGCCATGACGCAAGGCGAACTGCCGCGAGTTGTTGTCCTCGCGCACCAGGGTCGCGGTCAGTTCGTCGTAATGCGCCATGGCGCGCAGCGACAGTTCGCAGCTCATGGCGGTGAACAAGCCGAGTTCGCGAAAATCCGGGTGCACGCCGCCGGTCTTGGCCAGGGCGCGGCGCGGTCGCGGCAGCTGGCCGAAGTGTTCGGCGAAGGTCACCTGCTCTGCCGGCAGACGCTGCGGATTGCCGTTGCGCAGCAGCGGCGCGTAGTCGGGGTAAGCCAGGAAGAAGCCGGCGATCCGCCCATCCAGGCTGCGCGCCAGCATCGAGCTGTGCGGGCACAGGCGCGCGGCGAAGGGCCGTCCGCAATACTGCTCGAAAGCTTCGCGGCTGAGGCGGCTGTAGGCGAAGTTGCCGCCGAATACCTGATCGACCAGGCCGTACAGTTCGTCCAGATTGTTCATCCAGAAGTCACCGTCCAGCGCTTCCATGCGCACCTGTCGTTCCAGGCGCGGCTTGACCCGCAGGTAGTCGGCGCGAATGCTCTCGGCGGCGCTTGCGCAGTCGGTCATGGTCGACAGGTAGCGATAGCGCTGGCCGAAGCCCAACTGCTCGAGCAGTGCGGGGTCATAGGGCGGGTTCCAGGGTTCGCCG
>CBIHQF010000671.1:0-2252 GCA_966211665.1 uncultured Pseudomonas sp.
CGATATCGTCGTCGTGGACCTCGATCGCCTCGGCTCGCAGCCCACGCCGAACGCGGTGTACAGGCTGGGCGGGGCGATGCCCATGGCACCGACCAGATCGGCGATCGAGGTGCCCTCGTAACCCTGTTTCCAGAACAACTGTAACGCGGTGTGCAAGGCGTTCTCACGGTTGAAGCTGAGGGGGCGACCCCGTTTAGTATTTTTCTTGACTGTTTTCATAGCGGTCATTATTTAAATCGCAGATATGGCTCGTCAAGCGCGCAAATAGGCGCGGGTATTCGCGACGGAGTCGATTTATCGACAAGCGCAAGCGTGCGACAAGGGTCGTTCAATCGACCCTTGTGGAGGGGAGGCCTGTGATTCAGCCGCAGAGCAGGGACGATCGAGGGGCATGCGCCAGGTTCGCTATGCCGGCCTCAGAGCATCTCGTCAATCTGAATGATCGGTTGTAGATTGGTGTAATTGACAATGTCGCCGAGCACCTTTTCGCGATGCTCCGTCATCACCTGGGCAAACTGTTCCGCAGAGCGGATATGCGTGTTGAGCAGGCACAAGTAAGGCGCGCTCGAGCCATCGACGGCCTGAATGCCGCGGCGTACCTCGGTGCTCAGGACGTTATCGCCGAGCAATTCGAGCATCATCGGGATGTGGCTGTCGCGGTAATAAGTGAAATCGAAATGACCGCCGGGTTCGTTCGGGTAGAGCACAGTGACGCAGTACATTGCCGACTCCTGATAGAAAAGGACGCGGCAGTGTGAACAAATCGTTCGAGGGCTCGCCAGTGTCCGAATGGACAGCTGGCGGATGGGTCCGTGGGCTGCGCAGGGGGTACGATGCTCGGCGCGCATCGGCCTGCTGTGGATTATCCGCGTACCTGTACCACCACTTTACCCACGGCCTTGCGCTGACCCAGGGTATCGATCGCTTCGGCCGCCTTCGACAGTGGGAAAGTCTGCGAGACCAGTGGCTTGAGCTTGCCTTCGCCGTGCCAGGCGAACAGCTGCTGGAAGTTGGCGGCGTTGTCCTGAGGTTGGCGCTGGGCGAAGGCGCCCCAGAACACGCCGACCACCGCGGCGCCCTTGAGCAGCGTCAGGTTGACCGGCAACTCGGGGATGCGTCCGCTGGCGAAACCCACCACCAATAGGCGGCCGTTCCAGGCGATGCTGCGGATCGCGGCATCGAACAGGTCGCCGCCCACCGGGTCGTAAATAACATCGGCGCCCTGGCCGTTGGTCAGGCGTTTGACTTCGTCCTTCAGGCTGCTGTCGCTGTAATTGATCAGCTCGTCGGCCCCGGCGGCTTTGGCCACTTCCAGCTTCTCGGCGCTGCTCGCTGCGGCGATCACCTTGGCGCCCATGGCTTTGCCGATTTCCACCGCGGCCAGGCCGACGCCGCCGGAAGCGCCGAGGACCAGCAGGGTTTCGCCGGGCTGCAGGTTGGCGCGCTGCTTGAGCGCATGCATCGAGGTGCCGTAGGTCATGCCGAAAGCGGCGGCGGTGAGGAAGTCCATGCTCGTGGGGATCGGCATGACGTTGTAGCCGGGTACTGCGACTTCTTCGGCGAAACTGCCCCAGCCGGTCAGCGCCATTACCCGGTCGCCGACTTTCAAGTGGCCTACTTTCTCACCCACTGCCTTGACCACGCCCGCCGCCTCGCCACCCGGGGAGAACGGGAAAGGCGGCTTGAACTGATATTTGCCTTCGATGATCAGGGTGTCGGGAAAGTTGACCCCGGCCGCGTGCACTTCGAGGAGCACTTCGGTCTTCTTCGCTTCGGGGCTGGCGACTTCCTCCAGTACCAGGGTTTCGGCTGGGCCGAAGGCTTTACACAGCATGGCTTTCATCGGGCTATTCCTCTGCGAGTGATGGGCTTGCAGTGTAGGTGCGGGGCTTCCTTGGTCAACGAGCATGCCCGAGCATTATGGTTGTGCATAAGCCTGGGGCTTGGGCCTGCGTCCGGCTGTGGCTATGCTATGGCTCGTCCCTTGGAGGAAGTCCCCCTGTGAAAATTTGGATCGTATTGCTGTTCGCCCTGTCCCTTCCGTTGCTGGCGCAGGCCGAAGAAGAAAAAGCCAAAGAAGAGGCTGCTCCGGTAGTGGCTTATATCAGCCTGTTTCCCGCGCTGGTCGGTAACTTCGGTTCGGGCCCGAAACTCAAATTCTTCAAGGCGGATATTTCCCTGCGGGTGACCGGTGCCGATACCGAGGCCAAGGTAAGGCACCATGAGCCGCTGATTCGCAATCAGTTGGTCAT
>CBIHQF010000672.1:0-2230 GCA_966211665.1 uncultured Pseudomonas sp.
CGTAGGTCGATCCAGGCCGGCGCCAGTTGCCTGGAGAAAGCCCGCGGTGGCCGTGGCGTGCTGCTCGGAGGCGTCCCGGGGGTGGCGCCGGGCAAGGTGGTGATTCTCGGCGGTGGCGTGGTCGGCAGCCAGGCGCTGGCCATGGCGGTCGGCCTGGGCGCCGATGTCACTGTGCTGGATAAGAGCGTCGATGCCCTGCGCCGTCTGGATGCGCACTACGGCAACCGCATCACCACGCTCTATTCGACCCGCGGGGCGGTGCGCGAGCAGGTGCTGGCGGCGGATCTGGTGATCGGCGGGGTACTGATCCCTGGCGCCGCGGCGCCCAAGTTGATCAGCGCCGAGATGGTCCGGCAGATGTTGCCCGGCGCGGTGCTGGTGGATGTGGCGATCGACCAGGGCGGCTGCGCGGAAACCTCGAAAGCCACCACCCACGCCGAGCCCACCTATGTGGTCGACGACGTGGTGCATTACTGCGTCGCCAATATGCCCGGCGCGGTGGCGCGTACCTCGACCCTGGCGTTGAACAACGCGACCCTGCCGTTCGTCGTCGCGCTGGCGGAAAAAGGCGTGCGCCGCGCGCTCGAGGAAGATGCGCATTTGCGCAACGGACTCAACGTGGCCCAAGGCGCGATCACCTGCGCCAGCGTGGCCGAGGCCCATGGTCTGCCCCACCAGCCGGCGGCCAGCTTGATCGAGCGGTTATAGCGGCGCGGGCCGCGTTAGCCTGTCTGCTTAGACGAAGGTGCGGTTGTCTCGCCGCACCCGGCTGGCTACGCTCAAGCCTGGATCGCTCTATTCTCGGGACATTGCCATGTTGACTGCCCTGTATCGCAGGACGTTGTGCTTGGCGCTCTGCACTTGCCTATTCGCTGTCTCGCCGGCCCAGGCGCTCAAGCTCTACACCGAAGAGTACCCGCCGCTGAACTTCACCCGCGATGGCCGACCCACTGGGCTGGGTGTCGAAGTGGTACAGGAGATATTGCGGCGCACCGGGCAGCGCGCGGAGATCGAGGTGGTGCCCTGGACCCGCGGTTATCACGCGGTGCAGAGGCAGGCCGACACGGGTTTGTTCGTCACCATGCGAACGGCAGAGCGCGAGAAACTCTTCAAATGGGTCGGTCCGATCATAGTCACGGTGACCAGTTTCTATGCGCTCAAGGGCTCTGGGCTGAGCATCGCCAGCCTGGAGGATGCGAAAAAGGCCGGCACCATCGCCGTGCCGCGTCAGTGGTACAGCTTCCAAACCCTGGAAGCCCAGGGCATGCCCAATCTTTATGGGGTGCTCGGCCCCAAGCAGATGATGAACATGCTGCGCTATAAGCGCGTACCGCTGGTGGTGGCGGATAACGTCACGCTCGCCAGCTTGCTCGCCCTGGCCGAACTGAAACCGGCGGATGTCGAAGCGCTGTACACCTTTATGAGCACCCGGGCCTACATCGCCTTCTCGCGGGACACCGACGAGGTGTTGATCGAGCAATGGCAAACCGCCCTCGATCAGATGAAAGCGGATGGGCGCTTCGAGGCCATCTACCACAAGTGGCTGCCTGGCGCGCCACTGCCTGAATGACATCGTAGGGCGGAGATGCCGAAGGCTTGTCCGCCATCGGGTCGCCAGCGGTGGTCAAGGCTTCGCCATCTCCACCAAAGTGCACTTCGTAGCCCGAATAAGCACCAGCGCAATCCGGAGAGCTGCGTCAAGGCCACCACCGCTGCCCCGGATTGCATCCGGGCTATCAGGTCGAGCTTTTAAACGAACTGCGCCGCCGCATAGCCCGAAGCCCAGGCCCACTGGAAGTTGAAGCCGCCGAGGTGGCCGGTGACGTCCAACACCTCGCCGACAAAGTACAAGCCGGGGCTTTTCAGCGATTCCAGGGTCTTCGACGACACTTCGCGGGTATCCACGCCGCCCAGGGTGACCTCGGCGGTGCGATAGCCCTCGGTGCCGGCCGGCACCATCTGCCAGTCGCCGAGCTTGTCGGCGATCGCCTTGAGTTCGCCGGGTGTGTACTGCTTCATCGGTTTGGAGACGAACCAGCTGTCGGCCAGCAGCCCGGCCATTTTCTTGGTGAAGAGTTCGGCGAGCAGGGTTTTCAATTCGCTGTTGGGCCGCTCGCCTTGCTGCCGGGTCAGCCACTCGGGTAAATCGATATGCGGCAGCAGGTCGATATGCACGACGTCGCCCGGGTTGATCTTGTTCGCGAGGATCGTGTCCATCGCACTGTACTCG
>CBIHQF010000673.1:0-2225 GCA_966211665.1 uncultured Pseudomonas sp.
GCGTCGACCTGGAAGACGTGCACATGAACATCGAGGCGCGCCTCACCGACCGCATCGGCGTCACCGGTAAGAAGCTGCACACCGGCCGTAGCCGTAACGACCAGGTGGCCACCGACATCCGCCTGTGGCTACGCGACGAGATCGACCTGATCCTTGCTGAGATCACCCGCCTGCAACAAGGCCTACTGGAGCAGGCCGAACGTGAAGCCGCGACCATCATGCCCGGTTTCACCCACCTGCAAACCGCGCAACCGGTGACCTTCGGCCATCACCTGCTGGCCTGGTTCGAGATGCTCAGCCGCGACTACGAGCGCCTGGTCGACTGCCGCAAGCGCACCAACCGCATGCCCCTGGGCAGCGCCGCGCTGGCCGGCACCACCTACCCGATTCAGCGCGAAGTCACCGCGCAGTTGCTCGGCTTCGACGCCGTCGGCGGCAACTCCCTGGACGGCGTGTCGGACCGCGACTTCGCCATCGAATTCTGCGCCGCCGCTTCCCTGGCGATGATGCACCTGTCGCGCTTCTCCGAAGAGCTGGTGCTGTGGACCTCTGCACAGTTCCAGTTCATCGATCTGCCGGATCGCTTCTGCACCGGCAGCTCGATCATGCCGCAGAAAAAGAACCCCGACGTGCCGGAGCTGGTGCGTGGCAAGACCGGCCGGGTGTTCGGCGCCCTGACCGGCCTGCTGACCCTGATGAAAGGCCAGCCGCTGGCCTACAACAAGGACAACCAGGAAGACAAGGAGCCGCTGTTCGACGCCGCCGACACCCTGCGCGACTCGCTGCGCGCCTTCGCCGATATGATTCCGGCGATCAAACCCAAGCACGCGATCATGCGCGAAGCGGCGCTGCGCGGTTTCTCCACCGCCACCGACCTGGCCGACTACCTGGTACGCAAGGGCCTGCCGTTCCGCGATTGCCACGAAATCGTCGGCCACGCGGTGAAATACGGCGTGGACAGCGGCAAGGACCTGGCGGAAATGAGTCTGGACGAGCTACGCCAGTTCAGCGATCAAATCGAACAGGACGTGTTCGCCGTGCTGACCCTGGAAGGGTCGGTGAATGCCCGCGACCATATCGGCGGCACCGCGCCGAAGCAGGTGCTTGCCGCGGTCGCGCGCGGCCAGGCGTTGCTGGCCAGTCGTTGAGCCCGAGCGGTCATCCGGGCCGGATCGGCCGGCCCGTTTCTCCCGCCATCGCTCAATGCCATCCTTGCGCACGCTAGCCCTACTGCTTGGTCTGCTGCTGGCCCATAGCCCCGCACTGGCCGAGGGGCATTGCCCGCAGCCGCTGCGCGTCGGTATTTCGCAGATCGGCTACAGCTATTACCTGCGCGAAGACGGCACGCCCGCGGGCTCCTCGTTCGATTTCTACGACGAACTCGCGCGCCGCAGCGGCTGCGCTTTCGAGCTGGTAGCGCAACCGCGCATGCGGACCTGGCATGAGACCGAACAACGGCATCTGGATATCGTTTCGCCAACCTTCCGCACTCCCGAACGCGACCGCCACGGCCAGTTCGTCGAATATTTCCGCAACCGCAACGACCTCATCCTGCTGCGCGGCCCCAGTGCCAAAAACGCGACGTTCGAGCAGTTGCTGGCCGACCCCGCGATCAGCATCGGCCTGGTCCGCGGTCACTCCAACGGCGCCTATTTCGACGAACGCCTGCAGCCGCTCATGGACACGCCGCGCATCCAGCTGTCGCCCACTGCGCACAATGTCTTCCTCAAGCTACGCGCCGGGCGCATCCAGGCCACGCTGATGACCGCCGGGCTTTATCAAAAGGAATTGGACGAGCTGGCGCTGAGCGACGAGGTGCGCGTCATCCAGGTACCCCAAGCGGACGCCTTGTCCATAGGACTGTACCTGTCGCGCCTGACCCTGACGCCGGCCACCATCGATTGGCTGAGCCAGCACGTGCGCGCCATGGTCGACGACGGCACCTTGCGTCGCCTGCTCAGCCGACGGCATGGCAAGCGCTTGACCGAACGCTTCTACGCGCCGACGAAATCGCCGTAGGCGTACCCCCTGTTCGAGGGTTACTCTCGGCATGTCAAGGCGCCGAGCGGCGCACCCACCCGTTCAAACCAAGGAGCCGCTTATGTTGGAAGAGGACGATGACGAGGCCTTCGCCGGAGGCATCTTGCTCGAAGCCATCGAAAATCAGATCGAAAGCGGCGACCCTCCCGCCACCAGGGCCACCCTGAATAAATTGACCCTGGTCG
>CBIHQF010000674.1:0-2224 GCA_966211665.1 uncultured Pseudomonas sp.
GTGGTGGTTTTACCGGAACCCGTGGGACCGGTGACCAGCAGGATGCCGTGGGGTTTACGCACGGTCTCCTCCATCACCCGACGATCCCGCGCGCTCATACCCAGGTGTTGCAAGTTCAGGCGCCCGGCCTGTTTATCGAGCAAGCGCAACACCACCCGCTCGCCGTTCGCCGAGGGCAGCGTGGATACGCGGATATCCACCTCGCGCCCGCCGACCTTCAAGGAAATGCGGCCATCCTGAGGAATGCGCTTCTCGGCGATGTCCAGGCGCGCCATAACCTTGATCCGCGACACCAGCAGCGCCGCCAGCTCGCGTTTCGGCTCGAGCACCTCGCGCAACACGCCATCCACACGGAAACGCACCACCAGGCGCTTTTCGAAGGTTTCCAAATGAATGTCCGATGCATCCTCCTTGATCGCCTCGCCAAGGATCGCGTTGATCAAGCGAATGATGGGCGCATCGTCTTCCTGCTCAAGCAGGTCTTCGGTCTCAGGTACCTGCTCGGCCAACGCCGCTAGATCCAGGCTGCCGCCCAACCCCTCGGCCAATTGCATGGCCCCCGACTCATGCTGGTAAGCCTTGCCCAGAGCCTGCTCAAAGGCCTCGGCGGTCAAGCTGCGCAACGGCAGCTGACGCCCGACGAAACGCTGCGCCTCTGCCAAGGCCACCAACTCCACCTGCGGGCGATGGGCCAAGCATGGCGGGACCGCGTCGATCAGCAGCACCACCCCGTGACGCTTGGCGAAACTGAACGGCAAGCGCCGCAAGCTAGCAGGTGCGGCCAGCACCGCATCCAGTTCAACGTGTTCGGTGGAGGAAGACATAAGCGGGGTCCAAACGAAGGGGCAGGCTTGAAAAAGCGATAGACATACTAACCGCGAAAGAGTTTTTAAGCGCAGCCGCGCTGTCGGTCAACTGGCTTTTCGAGCGGTTGATCGCAGAACCCGGCATATTCGATAGTGTTTCCATTGCGAGCCGCTGGGACCATATGCATGGGCTCGCAGCATAGCCGCTGATCAGCAGCACCCAAACGATCAACGGCCGCCGAAGCGATGACCGGCGAGTCACTTCCAACGTTCTGCTTTTTTGTCTTCCGGCAATACTCGACCACCTCGTAATCTCGGCAAAAACACTTGCCGTTTCTGCCTGCAAACGGTAACCGTCGAACGCTCTCGAATCCGCGGGTAAGCAGCCTCCGATGCACCATTGCCGACAAACTCGATAACCGTAACCAGCCCGGCACGCAGACCTACCATAGGCCATCGAACCGAATAAGCCGAGCACGATCAAATGGCGCACGAAACGATTAACACGTCGAATAAATCCGACATAGAGCCGCCATGTCACCCATACAGGGGCTGTCAAACGCGTACCAACTGTCTATGATCAGCTCGCGATTGACGCTACAAAACAATAATTTCGGAGTGGAGCCTTGCCCCTTTCGGCAGCACAACGCTGGTTGCATACGCACGCCATCACCCTGATCGCGGTCGCGCTTATTCTAACCATGAGCATCAGCCTGGCCTGGCAAACCGCCGGTTGGCTGCGCACGCTGCGTGCACCCGTGCCCGCTGAAGAACAAAATGTGCAGTTGCAGGCCAGCGTCGCCTCCAGACAAAACCTCGATCAACTATTTGGCAGCAGCAGCCAGACAAACGATGGGCCGGTGCCCGCCACCCAATTGAACATGACCTTGCTGGGCAGCTTCGTGCATGCCGACCCGGCACGCTCCAGTGCCATCATCCGCCGCGAGGGTAGCGACCCCCGGCGTTATGGTGTCGACAGCGAAATCGCCAATGGCGTGCGCTTATCGGCGGTTTACCCGGATCATGTCGAGCTACTGCGCAACGGCAAAAGGGAAAGCCTGACCTTCCCACAGCAGCAGAGCAGCGGTGAACAAGCGATGTACTCCCCTTCCTACGATGCGCAGAGTTCGGTCGACGAGTTGAATCAACTGGAAGCCGACAACCTCGCGCAGCTACGCGAACGCATGGATGCCTTGAGACAGCAAATGGAAGCCTCTGGCACCGAGCCGACAGAGGATGAGCCCACCGATCAGACCGATCAGACTATGGAAAGCGACTGACCCATGTTCCCGAAACTTTCTAGCCTCACCTTCGCCCTGCTGGTTGCCGGCCTTATCGTCGCGCCGTTGCCGTTAAGTGCCGCCATCACAGCGACCACGCCCAGCAACAGCCAGCAAGAAGAAACCTGGACGATAAAC
>CBIHQF010000675.1:0-2196 GCA_966211665.1 uncultured Pseudomonas sp.
GTTTATCTTCACCTCGCTATTGGCTCTGGTGGCGCAGAGTGCCTGGCAGTTGATCGTCCTGCGCTGCATTCAGGGTTTGTGCGCCGGCATCGTCCAGCCCCTGGCCATGGTGTTGATTTTTCGCGTGTTCGCCGCGGGCGGGCGGGGCATGGCGCTGGGGATATATGGCCTCGGTGTGATGATCGCACCGACCCTGGGGCCGACCATCGGCGGCTATCTGGTCGATCATTTCGATTGGGCCGCGGTGTTCTGGATGCCGCTGCCGATGTGTGTGCTGGCCTCGCTCGGCGCCCAGTGGCTGCTGCCCAGCGAGCGCGAGCGCAATACGCCTTTTCTCGATGTCTGGGCGTTCGCCTTGCTCTGCGTGGCGCTGTTCGCCTCTCTCGGCGCATTGGCCGAGGCGCAGCGCTTCGCCTGGTCGGCACTGCGCGTCTGGTTGCCGGCGGCGTTCGGGTTGCTGGGGTTTTTCGGCTTTTTCCTCCGCAGTCGGCGCAGCCTCAAGCCGCTGCTGCCGTTGAGCCTGTGGCGCCACGGCGGTTTTCGCAATGCCAGCTGGGTGGCCCTGACCCTGGGCATGGGGCTCTATGGCTCGACCTATCTGATCCCGCTCTACCTGCAAACGGTGGAAGGCTATAGCGCCGGCCGGGCCGGTTTACTGCTATTGCCCACCGGTATTCTGATGGGCGCCGCGTCCTTTCTCGGCGGTTGGCTCAGCGATCGCTGGTCGGCGGCTTCGCTGCTGATCGCGGGGTTGCTGGTGTTCGCCTTGTCGGGGGTGGGCTTGGGGTGGCTCGAACCCGGCGCCTCGTTCGTGGTGCTGTGCTTTTGGGCCTGCGTCGGTCGGGTCGGCTTGGGGTTGCTGTTGCCGGCGCTGAGTACCGGCTCGCTGGATATCCTCAGTCAGGAGGAGCTGGCCCAGGGCGCCGGCGCCATCACCTTCGTGCGGCAGCTCGGCGGGGCGTTCGGCGTCAACCTGCTGACCTTCGTCCTCGAATGGCGCCACCATCGAGAGGGCGCCGACTCCGCTGCCGAAGCCCTGGCCTTCCAGCAGAGTTTCTGGCTGATGGGCGCGATCTTCGCGCTGACGGTTCTGGCCGCCCGCGGCGTGAAAACGACAAAACGCTGACGGATAAACGGTCGCGGTATTTTTTGTCGCTTTGTTGACTTGTTGCCTATTCTTTCCGGTGATGGCCTCTTGCTAGCCTCTCGGTGCGTTTGACGCCCGGGACGATAGCCAGGTCGATCAGTGGCCGGGTTCATATGGAACTTGCTCCCGACTGACAACAGCGGCGATACCTCCCCTTTTATGGGTCGCGTCGATTGCCGCAGGTAGTGGCATAGCTACTCGGGAAGCGGTAATGGGAGGTTCCTATGATTCGAGCACGGCAACTATTGATCGGCCTCGCCTCTGGTTCGGCGCTCTATTCGGGAATGGCGCCAGCCTTGGGCTTGGGTGAAATCACTCTGCATTCCGCGTTGAACCAGCCTTTGGACGCGGAAATAGAGCTCTTGGAGCTGGGCGACCTGTCCGACGTCGATTTCAAAGTGCGCCTTGCCCCCGCCGAGGTTTTCAGCCGCTCCGGCGTCGATCGCATCTACTTTCTCAACGATCTGCGCTTCACCGCATTGCTGCAAGGCGGCAACGGCGTGATCCGCGTGCTATCGAGCAAACCGGTGCGCGAGCCTTACTTGAACTTCATCGTCGAAGTAACGCGCCCCAACGGTCATTTATTCCGCGAATACACGCTGTTGCTCGACCCGCCGGGCTCCTCGGCTTACCAGGCCGTTGCCTCGACAGTCTCGGCCGCCGCACCCGTGGTCGCGCCAGCCCAGATGCAGCCACGCCCGGCGCCGCCGCGTGCGCCCAGGCCGAAGCCATCGGCCGAGCAGGGCGAGCGCTATCGGGTGGTGCCCGGCGACAGCCTATGGAAGATTGCCGCGCGCTTGCGCGAGCAAGGCAGCCTGGCCTCGCAGCAGGCGTTGATGGCCGATATTCATGCGCTCAACCCGCAGGCCTTCAGCAATGGCGATATGGATCGCTTGCTCGCCGGTGCCGATTTGTTGCTGCCGGATACGGCCAACGGCGCGCTTGCCAGTGCTGCGACGGATCCTGCGCCGGTTGCCGCGCCAGCGCCGGAGACAGTCGCGATAGAGGTGCCCATTGAATCCGTGGCGGTGGAGCAGGCCCGGGTCGAG
>CBIHQF010000676.1:0-2164 GCA_966211665.1 uncultured Pseudomonas sp.
GATCGGTGTCGACTACGGCATCTATATCTACAGCCGCCTGGAGACCTACCTGCGCCAGGGGCTGTCGTTGCAGGATGCCTACTACGAGACGCTCAAGTCGACCGGTAAAGCCGTACTCTTCACCGGCGTGTGCCTGGCCATCGGCGTGGCGACCTGGATCTTCTCGGCCATCAAGTTCCAGGCCGACATGGGTCTGATGCTGACCTTCATGTTCCTCTGGAACATGATCGGCGCGATCTGGCTGCTGCCTGCCCTGGCGCGTTTTATGATCAACCCGGAGAAGCTGCGTCAAAAAGCCCAAGCCCAAGCCCAAGCCCAAGCCTGATCCCTGGGTCTGAGCACAAAAAACCGCGACCTTGGTCGCGGTTTTTTTATGGGCTTTGTTGGTGATATGCGGTGGATCGTCAGTGGTAATCCGGGCAAGCACTGATAGGCGGCGCAGGTGCTCCCGGATTGCGCTGGCGCTTATCTGGGCTACGGATTGCATGCGCGTTGGGGTTTTGCTGTAGGAGTCAGGGAGTGCTCAGTCGGTATGCCAGGCCCCTGCCGGCGATGCTTTGGATCGACCTGTAGCCGGGATAAGCCTTGGCGCAATCCGGGAGCGGTATCCGGGGCGAGATATCTACCCGGATTGCGCTGGCGCTTATTCGGGCTACGGCTACATGCGTGCCGGGGCTTGGCTAACGCGGATACAGCGGCGGCAGGGCGCCTTGCTCCTGCTGTGCCGGGCCGTTGTTCGCTTCGTTGCTGGTCAGGGTGCGAATCGCCTGCCAGAGATCCTGGCCTTGCCATTGCTGGCCGGTTTCGCTGTACAGCGCCCCGTTCAGACCGTCGAGCGCCTCGGACAAGGGGACGAAACGGGCGGCCATGTCGGCGAGGGTTTCCGGCTGTTGACGGGCCCAGGCGTCGAGCGCTTGGCGGGTGCCATGGGGGTCGTTGGCCAGGCAGGCGCGTTTCAAATCGTCGAGCAGGGTGCGCGGGCTCGGGCCGGTTTGCGCGGCGCGCAGCACCGCGGGCTGGCGACGGGCGTGCCACCAGAGCCCGAAGCCGAGCAGGGTGGTGAAGCCGAGTAGCGCGCTGCTCAATTGCCAGGGCCACAGCGCCGGGCCTTGGCTGGTGCTGCTGCTTTGCACGGGTTCGGGCAGGGTTTCCAGGGTCAGGTCGGGGTTGGCCGCCACCTTCAGTATGCGTGCCGGCAGGCTGCTGCGCTCCAGGCGGTCTTCCTGGGTGTTCCACCAGACCACTTCCAGCGCATCGAGGGTGAATTCGCCCACTCGATTGGGCACCAGGGCTTCGCGTTCCTCGCGGCTGCCGATCAGTCCCTGCTCGGTGACTTGATTGGATAATTGCGGTTGATCCGGGTAGCGGCGCAGGCCCGCGGCGCGGGTCGCGGGCAGGGGCGGCAGTTGCGCGCTGGAAAGGCCATCGACCTTGAGCAGCAGGCTGCGGGTCAGGGAGTCGCCGACCTGGGCGTTATCCGGCTCCGGGCTCCAGGCTTCGGCCAGACTCAGGCCGCGTGCCGGTAGCCAGGGCGCATCGGCTGGGTAGCTGGCGGGCTTGGCTTTGACGGTGAGGGGAATATCCGGGGATTTCACCCGCGTCACTTTGCCCGGCGGCGGGCCGAAGGGCATATAGATATTGCTCTGCGAACGGTCGGCCAGGGTGGCGCTGAACACTTGGCCGGGAATGGTCAATTCGCCGCTGAGCTGCGGGAAGATCGCATAGCGCAGCTCGATCACGCCGTGGCGCACGCCGCCGATGTCTTTCTCGTAGGTGCGCGGTTCGCCCAGCGACTCGATGCGCGCATCGGCCATTTCCAATGGGGTCAGACTGCTGTCGTCGTACAGCGAAACCGAGTGGTAGATGCGTAGCGTCAGCACGGCCTGGGCCTGGACGTAAACGCTCTCCTGGTCGAGGCTGGCGTCGATGAATACCGGCGCCAACTGGCCGGTCGCCGCGTTGCCGCTGCTTTCTTGCACGTGCAGGGTGATCGGCTGGGTTTGCGCGTCGCCCAGGCGCAACGGCGGCACTATTACGTAACCGCTCTGCTTGGGTTGCAGGGTGACGACCCAGCGGGTAGTGGAGCGGGATTCGCCGTTGATGGTGGCCAAGCGATTGAACTGGCGGGTGCCGATCACCTCGAACAACGCCTGGAGCGGGCTGA
>CBIHQF010000677.1:0-2148 GCA_966211665.1 uncultured Pseudomonas sp.
CGCCGTGAGCGTTGATCACACGGTCCTGATCACCATTCTCGGCATGGCGCTGGTATCGCCGGTTTATGCCGACTCCCAGGCGCCGCAAGCGATTCGCGTCATCCCGATAACCACCATCAGCCCAGGTGCCAGTGGCAGCATCGGCGGCTCGCAGCACTACGAGCAACATAACCTGTATGGCGGCCAACGTTTGCCGGGCGACGGTGCGCTCAGGCGTTATGAAAGCCACTCGAGCAGCCAGACGGTAGAAAGCCGCGGGGCTATTCGTCAGGGCGTCGAGTATCCCGGCGGTTATGAGGTGCAGACGTTGCCGGGGCAGGGTAGCCAGCACTACCAGCGCAGCCGTTAGGCCGCCAAGCCAATCCACCAACGCAATGCGAGAAACGCCAGCAGGCCCAGCGGGCCGAACATCAGGGTCAGTACATAGCAGGGCAGCAGCGCCCAATGGCTGATGCCGGCAATGGCGCCTTCGCTGCGGATATACAAACCCACCATCAGGTCGAATGCCAGGATATGCACCCAGGCCGCCAGCGCGGCTGTGGGTTGGCGCAGCAATGCCAGCACGCCGCCGAGGCTGAAGAAACCCGGTCTGCCGCTGCTGGGCTCGGGGCGTTGGCGCATGGCGGCGACCAGCAACCAGCTGTAGATCAGCCCGAGCAGCACCACGGCGATGCCCAGTACCATTTCGTCGGTAAGTTGCCAGAAGGGCAGGCAGACGAGCAGTAGCCAACCGCCAAGGGCGATCAGCGAGGCCAGTTTGAACAGGGGTTTCAAGGGGGACATAGGGGCTGCTCGCGAACCGGGTGAGGGTGAAACTAACCCAAGAACAGGCGCAATGCCGCTTCGAATCAGCGGCTGAATACCTCGGCATCAGCCGCCGCTTCGCGAGCCGATGCCGAGCAGATCAGGGTTTTTTGCCCCAGAGTCTTTCCAACCGTGCATCGCGGCCGCAGCCGTTGCGGTAGTAGGCGTAGCGCAGCGGGTTTCGTTGGTAGTAGTCCTGGTGGTAGTCCTCCGCCGGATAGAAAGTAGTCATCGGCAAAATCTCGGTGACGATGTCCCGCTTGAAGCGACCGGAGGCTTGCAGTGCGGCTTTCGACGCTTCGGCCTGGGCCTGTTCCTCGGCGTTGGCATAGAAGATCGCACTGCGGTATTGCGAGCCGTGGTCGCAGAACTGGGCGTTGGCGGTGATGGGGTCGATGGTCGGCCAGTAGGCTTCCAGCAATTTGGCGTAGCTGGTTTTGCTGGCGTCATAGCGCACTTGCACCGCTTCGATATGGCCCGTCGTGCCAGCCGATACTTGTTCGTAGGTGGGGTTGTCGACGTTGCCGCCGATATAGCCGGAGGTGGTTTCGAGCACGCCGGGGACTTTGTCGAAGTCCGATTCGGTGCACCAGAAACAGCCACCGGCGAACACCGCTACGGCGTTATTCGCCGGCATTTCGCTGGTGCTGGCCGCGGTTTTCGGGGCTTGCGCCGAGCTCTGCCCGCAGGCGGCCAGCAGCGATGCGAGCATCAACGCGGCGGCGACTGCCGGGGCGCGGGTGAAGGATGGCAGGCGCATATTCAACTCCTCAATTCCGGCAGGCTTTCGCCTTCGACGATAAAGCGCAGCGCCAGGCCATTGTTGCACCAGCGCTCACCGCGGGGTTTCGGGCCGTCGTCGAACACGTGGCCCTGGTGCCCGCCGCAACGGGCGCAGTGGTACTCGGTGCGCGGGAAGAACAGTTTGCGATCGCTCTTGAGGCCGACATGGCCTTCGATCGGTTGGGTGAAGCTTGGCCAGCCGGTACCGCTTTCGTACTTGTGCCGGCTGTCGAACAGCGGCAGGTAGCAGGCGGCGCAGACGTAGGTGCCGCTGCGTTTCTCATGGTTCAAGGGGCTGCTGCCCGCGCGTTCTGTGTCTTCTTCGAACAGCACCGCATAGGCCTCTGGTGACAGCAGTTCGCGCCAGGCGCTGTGCGGTTTGTCCAGTGGGGTAACGCTGGTCGCGCCGCTGATGGCCGCGGCGAGGCTCGAAGGTGCATGGCTGCCGAGCAACGGCAGGGCGGGAAGCAGGGCCAGGCCCCGGATAAAGTTACGTCGTTTCATCGCGATTCCCAGGTGGGGGAGTGTGCTGAATAGACTGGGCAGTTGCCCGTTTGTTAC
>CBIHQF010000678.1:0-2137 GCA_966211665.1 uncultured Pseudomonas sp.
GTACGCCCCGCTCCAGGCACAGGCAACGGCGATGGCATTCGCCCGGTCCGAGCAGCTCGCCGCCGTCCATCCAGTAGGCGTATTCCTTGCGCAATTGCGGCAGGTAATCGCTGGCGCGACGAATTCCCCGCTCCTCGAACAGATCGGTCATCAGGGCGAATACCGGCGGCTGCGAGCGGCTCAAATAATAGGAGCGGTTGCCATTGGGCACATGGCCGTAGGTATCGATCAGGTAGGCAAAGTTGTCCGCCATGGCACGCAGCAACTCGCACTGCCCGCTCTCGTCCAGGCCGAGCATGATGAAATGCGAGTCCCAGTAATACAGCTCGGTGAAACGGCCGCCGGGCACCACGTAGTCGCAGGGCAACGGCAGCAGCGAGGAGCGCTGCGGATGGGTTTTCGGATGGCGGGTCAATACCGACCAAAGCCGGTCGATATGTTCGGCCAGGGTATCGTTCGGGTTGGCGACGAACTCTTCGGGCTGATACTGGAACAGGCTGAAATGCTCATGCACGAATGCGCCCAGGTCGAAATCCGGCTGGCCGCGCTGCGCCCGATAGGCATCCAGAATGCGCTCGGGGTACTGTCGCGGCGCGCAGTCGACAAAGGTTTTGCTGTCGGCAAAGATGCGGCCGCTCTGCACCGCCACGAACAGCTCCTGGTAACGGTCGGCGGGCGATAGCGTATCCGCTGGCCCGACCTGAGTGAGCGCACTGCCGAATGGGTCGGTCCGCTCGGCATCGCTCATGGCGTGCTGTACATCTGCAATAGCCGCGTCCGCAACAGCCGCGCCAACTGGTTTTCCAGGCCCATGCACTCCCCTTCTCATCGCTGAATGGCAATTGAAGTCGATAGAGTTGAGACGGACAGAGCGCCGACATGTTCCCGCCGCTTACAGGCCGTTGAAAACGGCTATGTACCCATTTCTTGTGGGAGGCGCGCCCCCGCGGCGAATGCAGCCCGCAGGGCTGCCGGCTGATCGTTTGGCGGATACAGCGAAAAGCTCGCCCCGAGGTCGGGCCTCCTACGGATCGCAAGCAATTCGCGCCTGTTGATACAACACGTAACTGCGACATAGCCACTGTTAACGCCGTACCGGCAATCTAGGTAGTTGGGCAACGGCCTGTTAACTGGCCAAACGGCGCAACAGTCGCGCTTGCAACTCCTCCAGCTCGGCCGCCTCGGCCTTGCCCCCGGCATGCACGCCGAGCTTCTCGCCGGCGAAGCGCGGCACTATATGCATATGCAGGTGGAACACGGTCTGCCCGGCCGGTGCGCCGTTGAATTGCGCGACCTGCACGCCGTCCGGCGCCAACTCGTCGATCAACACCCGGGTCAACCGCTGCACCACCGCCATCAGCTTGCCCAAAGTCCCGGTATCGATCTCGAGAATATTGCGCGCCGCCACCCGCTTGGGGATCACCAGAGTGTGGCCGTAGGACTGCGGAAACACATCGAGAAACGCCAGCACCTCCTCGTCCTCGTACAGCTTGTAGCAAGGGGCCTCGCCGCGGATGATCTGGGCAAAGATATTCTGTGCATCGTAGTCGCCATGCAGGCTCATAAATGGCTCCATCGCCGAGGGAAGACAAGCCCGCACCATACCGATTCGCATCGATACGGGAAACCGCGGCGCGCCGGCCATCAGTCAGGTCGATGCCGACTACTATGGCTATCGATTTCCTCGATACGCGCGTCGGTGGTTTTATTACCCCCGGCAACACCCCGTGCGAACGTCCGCCGCAGCGCCCCGCCCTCACCACCCCGAGCGGCACATTGACTGCCGGCGTCCACGGCCCCATAACGCCCGCTCGCCGCCCCGGCGCCGAGCGGCCTGGTTCCACATAACAACGATTGGAAGCGCCATGTCAGACCATCCCATCACCGAAAAATGGCCCGCCACCCAGCCCGAGCGCCTGCAGCTTTATTCGCTGCCCACGCCGAACGGGGTCAAGGTCTCGATCATGCTGGAAGAGATCGGCCTGCTCTACGAGCCGCACCTGGTCGATTTCCAGCACGACGACCAATTCTCGACGGCGTTCCTCTCGCTCAACCCGAACAACAAGATCCCCGCCATCCTCGACCCCGACGGCCCGGACGGCAAGCCGCTGGCGCTGTTCGACTCCGGCGCGATCCT
>CBIHQF010000679.1:0-2134 GCA_966211665.1 uncultured Pseudomonas sp.
GCACGGAGGTGAGCGAGATCGCGTCGGTGACGCCGAGGGGCTGGCCGTCCTGGAGGCCGCTCGGGTCGGGGCCGAAGTCGTAGTAGGTGCGGTGCCGCTCGGCCTCCTCGATGATCGTCGCCATCGTCTCGACGACGCGCGCGGGGTGCTTGCCGGAGGCGGTGTCGGGGTTGTTGGAGGAGACATTTCTCCGCGGTTCTCATCTGCACGCCGTTGTGCGGCTTCGGCCTCTTCCCGTCTTTGCTGCTCGGCAGCATCGTTATTCATCATGTTCTGATTCGCAGGGTCCAGGTCGCGGGCATCTTCTGCGGTGTTATCGGCGCTATCGTCACAGGCAGCGAGTCCGACGGCGGCGGCTAGCATAAGGGTGTAGATGAGTTTGTTCGACATGGAACCTTCTCCTGGTTAAGGGCACAGCATTTCGAGGCAGTACCAGCGCCAGAAGTTCACAGTGTTTTGCCGCGCCTGGCGAACGGCAGCTCGGCTACCGCGCCTATCCTCGCGCACGATCCGCCCCAACACGCGGGTAGATCGGCGATGATGCCGACCATATGGCGCCTGAACGATGAATCCGCCCGCTGCCGGTCGGCGGCTTATACTGGCCGACCGCCTTGCGGGAGCGACAGAGCGTATTGTCGAAAATCATCGACTTCTCGATAGATTCCCGGTGCGCCGACGATTATCGTGGCAGCGGTCTGTTTCGGGCTTTATGCCTGTTTTTTTGGGCGATGAGCGGCCGTGCGCGCGAAACCGCGCGCTCAGTTGCCGCAAATACGGTGGCGGGGGCTTTTCGGTAACGGCCCTGAGGCGACGAAGCAATAAAGCCGAATGATTTTCACGTTAATGCACAAGGATTATTGAATGGATGCGCTGCTGATTCTCGGCGGTTTGCTCTTGATCGTGGTCGGTCTGGTCTGGCTGGTGATGCGGGCTTTCGACACCAGCCTGTTGTGGGGCTGCGGCAGTTTGCTGCCGCCACTGACCTTGCTCTATACCGTCGTCCATTGGCGGCGCGCCCGCCAGGCGATTGTCCTCGTCGGGCTCGGTTTCGTTCCCCTGATCGTCGGCTTGACCCTGATGGCTAACCAGGATGCAAAGCGTATCGAGGCGATTTTCAGCCTGAAATGGCTCGAACCTGAAGCGCAGGCGCCTGCTGAGCTGGCCATCGAACTGCGCGGCGAACTAAATGGCCAGGCGTTCTCGCCACAGCAGGGCGAGTTGATCGGTGGCTTGCTCAGCCTGCGCGAAGGCCAGGACTTCTTTGCCCGCCGCGAGGTGAGCATTCTGCTCCCCAAACCGACCGAGGGGGCGGTGCGCCTGGACGTGTTGCCCAGCGATACCGGCACCTTGCCGGAGGTTGAAGTCAGTTGGCTGTTGCCCGACCAGGACCTGCCGGAAGCGCGGCGTTTGAGCCACGGTTACACTTTGCACCTCGATCTCCAGCCAGTGCCGCCGAACAAGTTGGCGGGCGCTTTTCACTTGGTGTTGCCGCCTCGTTTCAAGACCACGCTGAGCGGCAAGGTCGAGTTGTTCACCGATGGCTTGCGCTATCGCGAGGGTAAAGTCGATCGCCGCGTCGACTCCCTCGATACCCTCAGCTATGTGATCAAGGACTATTTGCAGCGACGTTTCGCCACCCCGGCGGTACGCTTGAATCCTTTGCCGCCGGTGACATTCCCAGCCAACAGCCTGGAGCTGGCCGTCAAGGCGCACATAGCCGGGCAACTCGAACAATTGCCGATTCTGCTGAGCAAGGATGAGACCCGCGGCTGGGCGGTCGAGGCCGACCGCTTTGCGCCGTTGCCCACGGCAAGTGACGGCCCGGCGCCTGCGGCGGCCACTGCAGCGGAGCCCAACACTGCGGTTGCCGAACGCGTCAGTCGGCCGGTGGACCGCCGTGTGCGTTTCAGCATGGAGGGATTGCTGCGCAGCCCCAGCCGCTATCAGAACCTCGCCATGCGTGCCTTTACCGTGCGCGGCAGCACGGCCGAAGGGCGCTTCCAAGGGGTCGACCAGGAAGGGCGCATTGTTCTGCGCCAACGCATGAGCGGCACGGGCGAGGTGAGTTACACCCTGTCCCCCGAAGAACTCGAACGGATCGAGCTGCTGGAACACTGATTGCAGCGCGTGCCCC
>CBIHQF010000680.1:0-2118 GCA_966211665.1 uncultured Pseudomonas sp.
GTGATCGCCCAGCCGCTGTGGGCGCCGGTGCTGTCGGGCTTGTCGATATAGCTCAGGCCGAACTCCAGCTCGCCGCCCGGATTGACCTTGAAGCCGGCGACGTTGAAGTCGTGACGGTTGATATAGGGTTCCTGGAAATAGCTGTCCTTGCGCGAGAAGGCGTAACTGTACTTCAGGCCGCCCAGCTCGAAATCCTCGATCCCGGCGCCGGTGCCACTCTGGTTCCAGTAGAAGAAGTCGGAGATATGGATGTCGTTACGTTTGTAGAAGCGTCGGCCGCCCCACAGCGAACCGCCGTTGAGCGCGGCGACGTTGCTCCACTCCGCATACATCTGGTTCATCCGCGCGAAGCCATAGTCGCCGGTGAACTTCGGCGTGTGGCCGTAGGCGTTGTACAGCTGGGCCATGCCTTCGACGCTGAGCACCGAGCCATCGTCGAAGCTGGCCAGGTCCTGACGCAGGTCCAGCTCGATGTACTGTTCGCATTCGTTACCCAAGCGGTATTTCGATTGCGCGCCGGGCAACTGGAAGCAGGATTGCGTACCGTTGCCGTCCGCGCTGCCGGCGCCGCTGCGGGCGTAACCGGTGAATTCCAGCGCGCTCGCCGCCTGGGGCAAGGCCAGGCTACCAAGGGTCAGTGCCAGGCCGATTTTCGTTGCTGCTCTCATGTTTACTCCTTCTTGTTTTTATTGTTGTAACGCTTGCTGCGGGGTCCCAAGGGCGCACAAATGGCAGGCGCCCCGGAGGTGTTCAGGGCCGGGGCAAAGCAACCCCGGATTGCATCCAAGTCGTGAATCCATGTTCGTGGATGACTCTTTTCGTAGGTTGGCGCTGAGCTTGCGAAGCCCAACGGGAAACCATCTGCCGCTTCGTACAACCTTCTGTTGGGCTTCGTGCCTCAGCCCAACCTACCGGAGCGGCGTAGCCCGGATCAGCGGCCTTTGAACTGAGCGACCTTGGCAGCCTGCTCGCCGCTCTGCGGTTTTCCCGGCAGCAGACGCTCGCCGCTTTGCGCATCGAACAGCAGCACCTTGCTCGGGTCGAATTGCAGCTCGAGGGTCTGCCCGACCCGTGGCGCGTCGTCCGGCGCCATGCGGCAGCAGACCTTGGTCTGGTTGAGGCTGACGAACACCAGGGTGTCCGGGCCGGTGGGTTCGGTGACTTCGACCTCGGCGCGAATCGACGACGGGCCGCCGGCGCCAGCCGCGGCCAGCAGGATCTGTTCGGGACGGATGCCGAGAATCACCTCGCGGTTCTCGAAGCCCGCCTCCATCGCACCCAACGGCAGCTCGCAGCGGGCCTGTCCGGAATCCAGCAAGGCGAACAACTGGCCGTCACGGCGCTGCAAGCGCAGGGGAATGAAGTTCATCGGCGGCGAGCCGATAAAGCTCGCCACGAATAGGTTGGCCGGGTCGTTATAGATCTGCTGCGGGGTGCCGAACTGCTGGATGATGCCGTCCTTCATCACCGCCACCTTGTCGCCCAGGGTCATGGCTTCGATCTGGTCGTGGGTGACGTAGACCGTGGTGGTCTTCAGGCGCTGGTGCATCAGTTTGATTTCGGTGCGCATCTCAACGCGCAGCTTGGCGTCGAGGTTGGAAAGCGGCTCGTCGAACAGGTAGATCTTCGGCCGCCGCGCCAGCGCCCGACCCATGGCCACGCGCTGCTGCTGGCCGCCGGAGAGCTGGCCGGGTTTGCGGCTAAGCAAGTGTTCGATCTGCAGCAGCTTGGCCACCCGCGCCACTTCGGCCTCGATATCGGCCGGCGCCATCTTGCGCATCTTCAGGCCGAAGGCGATGTTGCCGTGCACGGTCATGGTCGGGTACAGCGCATAGGACTGAAAGACCATGGCGATATCGCGGTCCTTCGGGCTCATGCCGCTGATATCGGCGTCGTCGACCAGAATCGCCCCGCCGCTGATGTCTTCCAGGCCCGCAATGCAGTTCATCAGGGTAGATTTACCGCAACCGGACGGGCCGACCAGGATCAGAAATTCGCCGGAGTCGATCGAGATATCGATGTGCTTCAGGGTGTCCGCCAGGCCGCTGCCGTAGGACTTGTTGACGTTGCGCAGTTCGAGCGTAGCCATTGTTGTATCTCCAATCTTGAAGGCGTCAG
>CBIHQF010000681.1:0-2078 GCA_966211665.1 uncultured Pseudomonas sp.
AAAGGAATTCATGGTGGCTCCGAGTTAATAGCTGCGAATGCGAGGCGCCAGTTTACCGATGCCGGCGCGCGAGTGCACCGCCCACCAGCCCGGTCAGGCAACCGACGAGCAAGCCGCCGACATGCGCGGCATTGGCGATCGCGGCGAATTGCAGCAGCTCGAAGATCCCGGTCATGCAGATCAGCAGCCAGGCCAGCATCATCGCCAGCACGCCCGGCGGCAGGCGATATGCAGGGTTCGGCGCCAGGCGCTGGTAAAGCCAGCAATGCCCGAGCAGACCATAGAGCACGCCGGATAACCCGCCGAACAGCGACGGCCCGGCATACAGGTATTGGGCGACGTTCGCCGCCAGGCCGAACAAGAGCGTCAGGCCCAACACTGCCAGCGGTCCTTGGCGAACTTCGATACGCCGCCCCAATTCCCAGTACCAGAGGCTGTTCATCGCCAGATGCAGCCAGCCGAAGTGCAGCAGCATCGGGCTCAGCAGGCGCCACCACTGGCCGCTGGCCAAGGTCTGGTTCAAGTCGGCGAAATACAGATAACTGCCTTGAATCTGGAAATCGACGAAGCTCAGCCATCTGATCGCGGCAAAATTCTCACCGACCAGGGTCAGCGCAGCGACCAGGAACGTCAGGCCGAGGATCGCCGTGGTCATCGCGTGCTTGCGCAATTGCTGAGTCAGGCTCGGCCTGGGCGGTTCAGGTTCGCCAAGCGGTTGCCCGGCGAATGTCTGGTCTCCCTGGGGAAAACGCGCATACAGCTCGCGCACCTGCTCGGCTATCGCCTCGCCCGGCACCCAAAGCACCTGCTCGCCGGCTTCTTCCGAGACCCTGTGCGGCACCTGGGCCTGCTGCAGCAGGCGGATAAAACCGCGCAGGTCGACCTGCTCGGGCAAACGCAGCGCGGCGACCGGGCTCATCGTGGCGCCTCCAGCCGATCGACATCGACCCAGACGAACTTTTTCGGGTCCAGCCGGGTTTCCTGATCCAGCCGGTAGGCCACCAGCTTGCCATTGAGCACCGCGCTGTAGTCCAGGCACGCCAGGTTGGGACGGATCGGCGCCGGCTTGCCGCTACGCCAGTAATGGCCGACGAACAGCAACGGCTGGTCGGCGCCATAACTGAGCAGCTGGCTTTTTTGCAATTCGCTCAGCGGCGTTTGCGCGGCGAGCTCCGGCAAGGCATCGGGCTGGAAGACGATATCGCCGTAGGTTTGCGGGTCTTCCTCCCAGAATTTGGTGCGGAAATGCGCACGGGTGAAGCCATCGTCGCTGGTCAGGGTCATGCCGTGCGGTAGGCGCATGTCGGTGCCGCGCAACAGGCGGTCGAGTACGGTATTGGCGAAACTGCCGGGCACCGCCGAGGCCTGGAGGAAATGCTGGTCGATGCAGCCATCGGGAAATTGCGCACGCAACGACTCGATCAGTTCGGCATCCCAGCAGGCGTGCACCACGCGGAAATAGCCGGCGTCGATGAATAGCGGCAGCTCGTAGAACCAGTCGAGAAAGCTGCGCCACTCCTGCGGGTAGTCGTCGAATTGCTCGAGGGTTTCCTTGTTCAGGCGGGCATGCCTGGGGCTGTGTTCGCGCACGAATTGACGCCCGCTGCCCGGTGGCGCCGGGGTGCTCCAGCCGAGTGCATTGAACTCATGGTTGCCCATGATGCACAGCGCCTGATCGGCGTCGACCATATCGTGCACCAGATGCAGGGCTTCGCGGATGCGCGGACCGCGATCGACCAGATCGCCGAGAAAAATCGCCATGCGCCGTGGATGGCGCCAAATGCCGCCTTGTACGCGGTAGCCAAGCGTCGTCAGCAACCGCTCCAGGGCATCGGTACAGCCGTGGACATCGCCGATCAGATCGTAGCCGCGTGCCGGGTCCAGGTGCATTCAGTCCCCTCCGCCACCGAGCCGGCTGCCCCATCCCAGCTTGGTACGACAGACCTCGTAGTAGTTGTGGTCCAAGGGGTGGATCAGGCACAGCTTCTGCGGCTTCTTGCTGACGGTAATGGTATCGCCGGGCGCGCAGGTGAAGTGGTTCTGGCCGTCGCAGGAAACCTGCGGATAGATTTGCATAT
>CBIHQF010000682.1:0-2036 GCA_966211665.1 uncultured Pseudomonas sp.
GCCTGGAGCGGGGCGTACTGCTCAACCGCTACTGGGACGACCGCGATACGCCGCGCGAGGAGGCCTATCGCGAGGATGTTGCCACGGCCAAGCGAAGCCCACGGCCGGCGCATGAGGTGTACCGCGATTTGCGCGCCGGGGCCGAATCCGGTTGGGATTTCAGCTCGCGTTGGTTGGACGACCCGCAGCACCTGTCGAGCATCCGTACCACCGCCATAGTGCCGGTGGACCTCAACAGTTTTCTCTACAAACTGGAGACGCAAATCGCTCGTCTGAGCCGGATCAAGGGCGATGCCCAGTCGGCCGACGAGTTTCATCGGCGTGCCGAGGCGCGCAAGGCCGCGGTCGACCGGTACCTGTGGAACGCCGCCGCCGGGGCGTATCTGGATTACGACTGGAAAAAGGCCGGCCCGCGGCCCAATCTCACGGCCGCCATGCTGACGCCGCTGTTCGTGGGGATGGCCAGCGACGCGCAGGCCAGATGCGTTGCCGCAACGGTCGAGCGCGAGTTGCTGGCGCCCGGCGGCCTGGCCACCACCCAGGTGCGCAGCGACGAGCAGTGGGACCGGCCCAATGGCTGGGCGCCGCTGCAATGGATCGGCATTCGCGGCTTGCAGCGATACGGACAGCGAGAGCTGGCCGACGAGATCGAGCGGCGCTGGCTGGCCATCGTCGCCGACCTCTTCGAGCGCGAAAGCAAGCTGGTGGAGAAGTATGTGCTGCGGCCTTCGGCGGCTTACGCCAAAGGTGGCGAGTACCCGCTGCAGGACGGCTTCGGTTGGACCAACGGGGTGACGCGCCGCTTGATGAGGGAGGTGCCGGAGCACCAGGCCAATAGGTGCCGGGCCGGGGTTTGCCGCTCGCGCAGCACTGCCGGCGATTCGCCCTGAACCGACGCGGGTGCCCGTTGTTCGAAGCTCTATGGCGCTACGTTGCGCATTAACCAGGTATTCGCTTTCGGTTATGAGCTTCCTCCAATGGATGGCCGTGCTCGGCATCTTGCTACTGCTAATGGCGCTGGCATCGACTTACGTGCGCTGGCTACCGGTCACCACCTCGGTGCTCTACCTGGGGTTCGGCCTGCTGATCGGTCAGCTCGGTATCGGCCTGTGGCCAATCGAATTTCAGGATATCGCCAGTTGGATGGAGCACCTGACCGAGGTCGGGGTGTTGGTGTCGTTGTTCGTCAGTGGGCTGAAACTGCGTTTGCACTTTCGTCATCCGGCCTGGATCGGCGCCTACCTGCTCGCCGGGCCGGTGATGCTCCTGACTATCGGCGGAGTGACGCTGGTCTGCCATTACCTGTTGGGTATACCGCTGGGGCTGGCGTTGCTGATCGGCGCGGTATTGGCGCCCACCGATCCGGTGCTGGCGAGCCTGGTGCAGGTGAGCGGTTCCATGGATCGCGACCGGGTACGGTTCGGCCTGACCGGCGAAGCGGGGTTCAACGATGGCGTGGCCTTTCCCTTCGTGGTTTTCGCCCTGTTATTCATCGGCTACGACGGCCTGACTTTCGTCTGGCTGGATAACTGGTTCATCGAACGCCTGCTCTGGGCCTTGCCGGCCGGGTTGCTGGTCGGCTTCGGACTTGGCCGGCTGGTCGGGCGCCTGGCGATTTTCCTGCGGGCACGGCATGGCGACACCTCGATATCGCCCAACGACTTTCTGGCCCTGGCGCTGATCGCGCTGTCCTACGTATTCGCCGAGTTGATCGGCGCCTGGGGTTTTCTCGCCACCTTCGCGGCGGGCGTCGGCCTGCGCCACGCGGAAATCGCCACTGTCGGTTCGCCGACACCGGCCGAGGTGATGGTTTCCCACGAGGTGCCGCGTTTGCCCGTCGAGGGCGACCGCTGCGACTCCAGCAGCGTGAAAATCGCCGATCCGACCGCGGCGGCCGGAGTGTTGGTCGGCGATATCTTGTCGTTCGGCAATGTGCTCGAGCGTGCGCTGGAGGTGCTACTGGTGACCATTCTCGGGGTGGTGGTGGCAGCGCATTGGGACTGGCGCGCACTGTTGCTCGGCGCTTTGTTGTTCGG
>CBIHQF010000683.1:0-2030 GCA_966211665.1 uncultured Pseudomonas sp.
CACCCCGAAAAAATACCCCTAACACCCACCCCCGTCCCCCGTATCAATTCGGTCTCGCGTCCGCAGCCCTAACCCGGTGCCGTGTTTCCATCCGCGCTACTGGCGCTCCTGCTGCTTTTGACGACCAATGCTTACGCCTTCGACCTGGAGCAACTCAGCGCCCAGTTGGCCAAACCCGCCGTGGTGCGCGGCCCGCTGATCCAGGAAAAACATCTGCGCGCCCTGCCGCAACCGCTGACCAGCCGCGGTCAATTCGTCCTGAGCGCCGAGCTGGGCCTGCTCTGGCAACTGCAAAATCCGCTCAAGCAGGATTACCGCATCGACCACAGTGGCATCGCCAAACGCACCGCCAACGGCTGGCAGGCGCAACCCGGCCAGGATGTCGCCGCGCAGCAAAGCCGGCTGTTCCTCGCCGTGCTCAAGGGCGACCATAGCGGCCTGGCGCGTGACTTCGAGTTGCAGTTGAGCGGCAACAGCGAGGCCTGGCAATTGAATCTGACCCCGCATTCGCTGCTGCTCAAACAGATTTTCCAGCGCATCCGGATCGACGGCGGCGCCCTGGTCGAGCGCATCGAATTGCTGGAAACCCAGGGCGACAAGACCGTATTGCGCCTGCCCGACAGCCAGCCCGGCGATGCCTTGAGCGAGCAGGAGCGCCGCGATTTTGCCCATTGAACCGCGCGCGCTGGAGCGCAGCCTGCCGCGGCTGTTCGGCGTTGTATTGCTGGCGCTGCTGGCCCTGGCCGCCTGGCAATGGCGCAACGGCCCGCCCGTCGCGGCGAGCATGCTCGACCTGCTGCCCGAAGGCGCCGGCGACGCCCTGGTGCTGCAAGCCGAACAGCGCATGCAGGAGCCGCTGAACCGCGAGCTGCTGCTATTGATCGGTCATCCCCAGCGCGAACAGGCAATCGCCCTGGTGCAGCGAATCGGCGCGCAATGGCGCGACAGCCGGAACTTCGAGCGCGTGCAATGGAGCCTGGAAGCCGACCTCACGGCCCTGCGCCAGCAACTGCTGGCCAGCCGCCTGGCGTTATTGCCGCCAGCCGACCGCCAATTGCTCACCGAGCAGCCCCAAGTTTTTATCCAGCAGCGTAGCGCGCAATTGTTCGACACCTTCGCCGCCTTCGGCCTGCTGCCCCTGGAACAGGACTGGCTCGGCCTGGGCACCCGCGCCCAGCAGGCGCTGACCCCGCATAGCCGCATCCAGGCCGATCTCGGCAGCGGCGCCTTGCTGGTCGAGGATAACGGCATGACCTGGGCGCTATTGCGCGCGCGCATCCACGGCGACGCCTTCGATCTACAGGCGCCCCTGGCCATAGCCGCGGCGGTCGCCGATGTGCGCCAACAGGTGACCAACGAAGGAGGCCAGCTACTCGCGGCCAGCGGCCTGCTGCACGCCGCTGCCGGGCAGACGCAGGCCAGCCGCGAAATCGGCTGGATCGGCGGCGGCGCGGTGCTCGGCATCCTCCTGCTGTTATTGCTGGCCTACAGGCGGGCCCGCGCGCTGCTCAGCCTGCTGCCGGTCGGCGTGGCGTTGCTGGCGGGGATCAGCGCCTGCGTGCTGGTGTTCGGCCAGATCAATGCATTGACCCTGATACTCGGTGCCAGCCTGATCGGCGTGGCGGCGGATTATCCGCAGCACTACTTAAGCAAAAGCTGGGGCCAGCGTGACTGGCGCAGCTGGAACGCCCTGCGCGACACCCTGCCGGGCCTGACCCTGAGCCTGGGTACCAATCTGCTCGGCTACCTGGCACTGGCCTTTACGCCGTTTCCGGCGCTGACCCAGATCGCGGTGTTTTCCGCCGCCGGCCTGATCGCAGCCTACCTTTGCTCGGTGTGCCTGCTGCCGGCATGGCTCGTGGGCTTGCGGCCGAGCCCGGCGCCCGGTTTGCTGGCACTCAGCGAAAAACTGCTGAGCCTGCGTGCCCGCCTGCTCGGCAAAATCGGCAATGCGCCCTTGCTCGGCCTGTTGTTGCTGTTCTGCGCCGGCGGCCTGTGGCAGTTGCACACGCAAAACGATTTGCGCCAGT
>CBIHQF010000684.1:0-1997 GCA_966211665.1 uncultured Pseudomonas sp.
GCTGTCGCGATCACCGAGGCGTGTCCGGCGTCGGGGTAGTCGCCGACAAAGGCTTCCAGCGTCTCGTCGGTGCCGTTGATCAGCCGGTCGCGCCAGCGCTCCAGATTGTGGAAACGCTCGTTGTACTGGCGGGTGGAGGCATCGAGTTGATCGAGCAGGGTGAGGATGGCGTCGGTGTCCTGGTCGCGCATCAGCCGGCCGATGAACTGGACATGGCGTTTTTTCGCGGCGTTGGCGGTGTGCTTGGGCGCTTCCGCCAGGGCTCGACGCAGTTCGTCGGTCAGCGGCAGCTTGTTCAGCAGGTCGGGTTTCAAGGTGGTCAGGCGTTGACCCAGTTCTTGCAGGGCGTGCAGCTCGCGTTTGACCTGGGATTTGCTCTTCTCGCCGGAGAAGTCGTCAAGGTATTCAGACATGAAGGTGGTCCAATGGAAAACGCCGTCATGATAGCAGCAAGTTTCCAATTGCAGCGTTCGGCGCCAGTGCCGTCATCGTGCCGATAATTGTTCAGGAGTTTTTATGAGTGCAGTAGATAGCGTTGGTCCTCAGGCCGTGCCGTTCTTGCAGGCCCAGGTCGAACAGATTATCGCCGAAGCGAAAAAGCAGGGCGCCAGCGCCTGCGAGGTCGCGGTGTCGGTCGAGCAGGGCTTGTCCACCTCGGTGCGTCAGGGCGAGGTGGAAACGGTCGAATTCAATCGCGATCAGGGCTTCGGCATTACCTTGTATGTCGGTCAGCGCAAAGGCTCGGCCAGTACCTCGGCGAGCGGCGATGCGGCGATTCGCGAAACCGTGGCCGCGGCCCTGGCGATTGCCAAGCATGCATCCGAAGACGAATCCGCGGGGCTCGCCGATGCGGCGCTGATGGCCCGTGAGTTGGTTGATCTGGATCTTTACCATGCTTGGTCGATCAGCCCGGAGCAGGCCATCGAGCAAGCCTTGCGTTGCGAAGCCGCAGCCTTTGCCGCGGATGAGCGGATCAAGAATGCCGACGGCACCACGCTCAATACGCACCAGGGCTGCCGGGTCTACGGCAACAGTCACGGCTTTATCGGTGGCTATGCCAGTACCCGGCATAGCCTGAGCTGCGTGATGATCGCCGAAGCGGGCGGGCAGATGCAGCGCGACTACTGGTACGACGTCAATCGCCAAGGCGAGCTGCTCGCCGATGCCGCCGGTATCGGCCAGCGCGCCGCCGAGCGCGCGGTCAGTCGCCTCGGAGCGCGTCCGGTGCCGACCTGCGAAGTGCCGGTGCTGTTCTCCGCCGAGTTGGCCACCGGCCTGTTCGGCAGCTTTCTCGCGGCGATTTCCGGCGGCAACCTGTACCGCAAGTCCTCGTTCCTTGAGGGTACCCTGGGGCAGCAGTTGTTTCCCGAGTGGTTGAACCTGGACGAGCGGCCGCATATTCCCCGCGCGCTCGGTAGCGCCTCCTTCGATGGCGATGGCCTGGCGACCTATGCCAAATCCTTCGTCGAGCGCGGCGAACTGCTGTCCTACGTCCTCGGCACCTATTCCGGGCGCAAGCTGGGTATGCCCAGCACCGCCAACGCGGGCGGTGTGCACAACCTGTTCGTCAGCCATGGCAGCGAAGACCAGCAAGCGCTGATCAAGCGCATGGGCCGCGGTCTGTTGGTGACCGAACTGATGGGGCAGGGCCTGAACATGGTCACCGGCGATTACTCGCGCGGAGCCGGCGGCTACTGGGTGGAAAACGGCGAGATCCAGTTCCCGGTGCAGGAAGTGACCATTGCCGGCAACCTGCGCGATATGTTCAAGCAGATAGTCGCGGTAGGCAGCGATCTGGAGCTACGCAGCAATATCCGCACCGGCTCGGTACTGATCGAACGGATGACGGTTGCGGGCAGCTAAGACCAGAGCGGCAAGCTACAAGCCCTAAGCCGCAAGTAACGGCGGGGCTTGGTTGGCCAGGGGTAGAGTGGACGGCATGCTGATTCGCTTGCAGCTTGCAGCTTGCAGCTTGCAGCTTGCAGCTTGCAGCTTGC
>CBIHQF010000685.1:0-1985 GCA_966211665.1 uncultured Pseudomonas sp.
TACTTTCTCTTGGGCAAGCAAGAGAAAGTGACTCGCCCGTGAGGGGCGAAACCAGAACCTTGGTTCGACACGTTAATGACCTGTTCCAAAAGCGAGGAACGCCGCGATCAGAAAACACAAACTTGCCAGTCCGGTGTCAATCGGCACTTCCCCCGACATCCCGCGAGAACCGTTTGTAAGCAGACGATTTTCGCCCTATGCCTCACGCCCGTGGGCCACTGCCGCCAGCTGCGAGGTATCGACCCGCACGAACAGCGAATCGCCCACCGCAGTGAGTACGTCGCCGGCATACACTTCGCAGATCACCCGGGTCTTGCGCCCCACCTCGCCCTCGACCCAGGCGCGCAGGGTCAACGGCACACCCATCGGCGTCGGTTTGATGAACTTGATCCCGAGGTTGCCGGTGACGCAATCGATACGCGGCAGGCTATCGGCCGGGCGATTCTCGGCGCGGTAGTGGTAAGCCATCGCCGTCCAGTTCGAATGGCAATCGACCAGCATGGCGATCAGCCCGCCATACACCAGATCGGGCCAACCGCAATATTTGGCATCCGGCAAGTGCTCGGCGACCACCGACTGGCCATCCTCGGCCCAATGGCTTTTGATCTGCAGCCCGTGATGGTTGCGGCTGCCGCAGCCGTAACAGACGCCTTGCGGCGCGGCCTGATCTTGCAGTGGGAGGTGGTTCATGGAGACGATCCTGTAGTTGATTCGGGTAAGTCTGCGGGTGGCAGAGTATCGCCTCGGACCTAAAGGCGCACAGCCCAAAAGGACTTGGATAACCGAAACATCACACCTGTAGCCTGGATAAGCGCAGCGCAATCCGGGATTGGTTACCCGGATTGCGCCAAGGCTTATTCGGGCTACCGAAAGCGTTGATGCAACCCCACCACTAACCGCGCGCGGCAACCACCGGCACTGGCAGCGCCTTGGGTTTGCGAAACACCAGCACGTTGCCGAGCATCACCAGCAGCAGGCCGAACAACGCGGTGAGGGTCCATTGGTAGCCCTCGAGAAACACCGAAATATTCAGCGCCACCACCGGAAACAACACCGTGCAGTAAGCCGCCCGCTCCGGCCCCATGCGTCCAACCAGGGTCAAGTAGGCGGTGAAGCCGATCACCGAACCGGGAATCGCCAGGTACAGCAGCGAGCCGACATAGCGCGTGCTCCACTCGAACGTGAAGGGCGTGCCGCTGACCAGGCAGATCAGCACCAGCATCAGCGCGCCATACAGCATGCCCCAGGCATTGGTGGTCAGCGGTTTCAGGCCGGCCTTCTGCTGCAAGCTGGAGAGCAGGTTGCCGGCGGAGAAGCACAGCGTGCCGATCAGCGCTAAACCTATCCCCAACAGGGTTTCGCGGCTGGCCGCATGCCCGGCCAGCTCGGGCCAGAACAACAAACCCAAGCCCGCCAGCCCCAGGGCGCCGCCGGCCAACACATTGGCGGCGATACGCTGCTTGAAGAACAGCCGGGCATTCAGCGCATTCCACAGCGTCGCCGTGGAAAAGATCACCGCGATCAAACCGCTGGGTATCCACTGGCTGGCGGTGTAGAAGCACAAGAAGTTGATGCAGAACAGGCACAAGCCCTGAGCCAGGCAAATCGCCTGGCCACGGGCATCGAGTTTCTGCAGGCGACCGCTGAGGGCCAACACGGCGAACAATACGGCCGCAGCCAGGGCGAAGCGATAGACGATGGATACGGCAACCGCGACCTCGCCCAGCTGCAGCTTGATGGCGATCCAGGTGGTGCCCCAGATCAGTACGGTCAATAGGTACAACGACAGATTCATCGCACGACTCCCGGTAGATAGCCGAAAGTCTGCGCCGCGCCTGAACCGGGCGCTTGCACAAAGTTGCGGATTTCAGGGGGCGGCGTTTTTACAAAACAGCGGAGCCGACATTGTCTTTGGCTATGTACCCGTTAGGGGTTGCATGCAATGGGTAGGTTGGCGCTGAGCGCAGCGAAGCCCAACAGCCCCG
>CBIHQF010000686.1:0-1967 GCA_966211665.1 uncultured Pseudomonas sp.
CTCCACCCACCATACTGGCCTCCGGCTATTACCCGGGGCACCCGTGGGGGGGGGGGCTCCCGCCGCGCCTCCCGCCCCGCCACCCGCCCCGCTCCCCCCCCCCCCACGACAGGCGACAAATTCAGCAGTCGACCCAGATGCCTTCGCTATTTTCCATGCAGATCAGCGCTTCGAGCGATTGCCCGGCGCAGGGGCCGGCGACGCATTCGCCGCTGTCGATCAGGAACAAGGCGCCATGGGTGGCGCATTGGATCAGGCTGGCGCTGGCGTCGAGAAACTGGTCCGGCAGCCACTCTAGGGAGATGCCCTTGTGCGGGCAGCGGTTGTGGTAGGCGTAGACCTGGCCGTCCTTGCGCACGGCGAACAGCTTCTCGCCCTCGATTTCAAAACCCCGGCTCTGGCCTTCGGCCAGTTCATCCGGTGCACATAAACGCATCATCGCGATCTCCACGGCAGGAGCGGCATTATCCCGGACTGGCGCAGCTTGCCAAGTCCGCCGCGCCGAACATGTCCGGAAGGCGCGGCGGCGCCGGATTGACTGGCGGCTCGGCCGCTAGCCTTTTATCCTGCCAGCCAACCCCTGATCGCCGAAGCCCAGCCCACGTCATGAATCCAGTTGTTCAGCCGCGCTCATTGTTTATCGCACTGGGCCTTTTGCTTGCGCTCGCACTCTGGTTATCCCTGGCCCTCGGGCCGGTCAGTCTGCCGTTGGCCGATACCCTGAGCGCCGTGTTGCGTTTGTTCGGCCTGCCGGTGGGTGGCGAACAGCTGCAGCAGGCGGAACTGATCCTCGGGCAGATCCGCCTGCCGCGCACCCTGCTGGGCCTGACGGTGGGCGCGGTGCTGGCCTTATGCGGGGTGGCGATGCAGGGGCTGTTTCGCAATCCGTTGGCCGACCCCGGCCTGGTCGGGGTATCCAGCGGCGCGGCATTGGGCGCGGCCATCGCGATAGTCGGCGGCGCGGCGCTCGGTGGTTTGCCCGAGGCGTTCGCGCCCTATTTATTGTCGTTCAGCGCCTTTCTCGGCGGCCTCGGCGTCACCGCGCTGGTCTACCGCCTGGGCCGACGTAACGGCGAAACCAGCGTGGCGACCATGCTGTTGGCCGGTATCGCGCTGACCGCCCTGGCCGGCGCGGCCATCGGTTTGTTCACCTACCTGGCCGACGACTCCACCCTGCGCACCCTGACCTTCTGGAACCTCGGTAGCCTTAACGGCGCCAGCTACGCGCGCCTGTGGCCGTTGCTGCTGGTAACCGCCGCCGTGGCGCTGTGGCTGCCGCGGCGGGCCAAGGCGTTGAATGCCTTGCTGCTCGGCGAATCGGAGGCGCACCACCTGGGTTTCGCGGTCGAGCGGATCAAGCGCGAATTGGTGTTCTGCACCGCCCTGGGCGTCGGTGCGGCAGTGGCGGCGGCGGGGATGATCGGCTTCATCGGCCTGGTGGTGCCGCATTTGATGCGCCTGCTGGTCGGCCCGGACCATCGCGTGCTGTTACCGGCCTCGGCATTGGCCGGTGCCAGCCTGTTGCTACTCGCCGACCTGGCCGCGCGCCTGCTGCTGGCGCCGGCCGAACTGCCGATCGGCATCGTCACCGCGTTGATCGGCGCGCCCTTCTTTCTTTATCTGTTAGTGCGGGAGCGCGGCTGATGCTCAGCGTGGAGGATCTGGCGGTCGAGCGCGGCGGCGCCACCGTATTGACGGGCATCGATCTGGCCTTGCGGCCCGGCGAAGTGCTCGGCGCGCTCGGCCCGAATGGCGCCGGCAAGAGCACCTTGCTCGGCGCCCTCAGCGGTGAGCTGGCGCCGGCGCGCGGCGAGGTCTGGCTGGACCAGCGACGTTTAAGCGATTGGCCCGGTGGCGAGCGCGCCCGGCGCTTGGCGGTGCTGCCGCAAAGTTCGACGCTGAACTTCGCCTTTCGCGTCGAGGAGGTGGTGGCCATGGGCCGTTTGCCCCATGCCAGCGGGCGCCTG
>CBIHQF010000687.1:0-1954 GCA_966211665.1 uncultured Pseudomonas sp.
GTTTGTGGATCGAAGAATGGCTCGGTATGGATGACGTTCTGCTCTTTGCACTTTTGCAGATAGGCCCAGGTCAGGTCGTAGAAATCCTGCTCGGTGCGCAGCACGTCGGCGCCCTGGTAATAGAGGTCGAGAAACTCCTGCAAATTGTTGAAGGCATAGGCGCCGCGCAGCGCCTCGACATCGTCCCAGGGCAGGGCGATCTTGTTGCGCTCGGCCATAGCGAACAGCAGCTCGGGTTCCAGCGAACCCTCCAGGTGCAGGTGCAATTCGGCTTTGGGTAGAGCGGTGATCCAGTCGTACATACTGTGGTCTCGTTATTGGGCGTAGTCACTGACGAGTTTAACCGCGTAGGGCGGGTGAAGCCCTCCGCATGACAAGGGTGGATGACGCTTAACCCATCCACCGGCGCTAGGCACAGTGGTGGACGAAAAAACGTCGCCCACCCGATTACTCAGCCGCCGATCAGTTCTCGTGCCGCCTGGCGGTGATCGGCGATCAACTGCGCCACATCCAGCCCCTCGATTTGCCCGTCGATCACCCGCCATTGGCCACCGACCATCATTCGGTCGACGCGGTCGGCGCCGCACAACAGCAGGGCGGATAGCGGGTCGTGGCTGCCGGAAAAGCGTAGTTCATCGAGCTTGAACAGCGCCAGGTCGGCCTGCTTGCCGACCGCCAGTTCGCCGATATCCGCGCGCCCGAGCAACTGCGCCGAACCCTTGCTAGCCCAGCCCAACACCAGTTCCGGGGTGATTTTTTCGGCGCCGTAACGCAGGCGCTGCAGGTATAGGGTCTGGCGCGTTTCGAGGATCATATTGGAGGCGTCGTTGGAGGCCGAACCGTCCACGCCCAGGCCGATCGGTGCGCCGGCCGCCTCAAGATCGAGGGTCGGGCAGATGCCCGAAGCCAGGCGCATGTTCGAGCTGGGGCAATGGCAAATGCCGGTGCCGGCGGCGCCCAGGCGGGCGATCTCGTCCGGGTTGAAGTGGATGCCGTGGGCCAGCCAGGTGCGCGGGCCGAGCCAGCCGACGCTGTCGAGATAATCCACGGTGCGCAGGCCGAAGCGTTGCAGGCAGAAGTTCTCTTCATCGAGGGTTTCGGCCAGATGGGTGTGCAAGCGCACATCGAGCTTGTGCGCCAGTTCGGCGCTGTCGCGCATGATCTGCGGGGTCACCGAGAACGGCGAGCAGGGCGCCAGGGCGATCTGAATCTGCGCGCCATCGCCCCGCTGGTGATAGCACTCGATCAGGCGTTGGCTGTCGGCCAGAATCACCTCGCCCTGTTGCACCGTTTGCTGCGGCGGCAGGCCTCCATCGGCTTCGCCCAGGCTCATGGAGCCGCGGGTCAGCATGGCGCGCATGCCCAATTCGCGTACCACTTCGACCTGCACGTCGATGGCGTTCTCCAGGTCGTCCGGGAACAGGTAGTGATGGTCCGCCGCCGTGCTGCAACCGGACAGCAGCAATTCGGCCAGCGCCACCTTGCTGGCAAGCGCCAGCTTGTCCGGGGTCAGCCGCGCCCATACCGGGTACAGGGTTTTCAGCCAGGGGAACAACGGTTGGTTGACCACCGGCGCCCAGGCACGGGTCAGGGTTTGGTAGAAATGGTGGTGGGTGTTGATCAGCCCCGGCAGCAGTACGTGCTCGCGGGCGTCGAATACCTGGTCGCAGGGACGGGAAGGTTGTTGGCCGGCGCCTAGCAGTTCGGCTATCACGCCGTTGTCGATCACCAGGCCGCCGCTGGCGTCGAGGTTATTGGCGGTGAAGATGGCGAGAGGGTTCTTGATCCAGATGCGGGTAGCTGCCATTGAGCAGGCTCCTCTGAGGGTGAGTTCAGGTTAGCCAGCTCAGTGTTGACCCTGTCTGCTGATCCAGGTGCGTCGGACGACGTGGGGGGGACGATACCTGTCCTTGCGGTCAGGAACAACAGCTGTCGCGGCTAAAGCCCCTCCCAC
>CBIHQF010000688.1:0-1928 GCA_966211665.1 uncultured Pseudomonas sp.
CGCGCCTGGCCGGGCAATACGCCGAGCCAGGCGCGGCCGCTGTCGAACCAGGGGTTGGCCGTGGAGACCTGCCAGCCCAGGGTCTGGGCGTCTTCGCCCAGCCAGTGAGGGTCATCAGCATAGAGTCGTTGGGGCAACTCGACAAAGGCTTCGGGCAGCGCTATGTCGGGCTGCCAGGCGCCCATCCACGGCTTAACCATGGGCCGTCTCCTGTGCGGGGTTGGCGATGGGGCCGGTGTCGTTCTCGGGCTGGTCCAGGCGTTCGAGGGTGCCGCTCGCGCCATCCATGCGCACGCGTTCGCCGTTGCGCAGCAGGGCGGTGATGCCGGGAATGCCGACGATGGCCGGAATACCTAGCTCGCGGGCGACTACGGCGGAGTGCGAGAGGGTCGAGCCGCGCTCCACCAGAATTCCGCCTGCGGTGGGGAATAACGGCGCCCAACCCGGATCGGTGCGCACCGTGCAGAGGATCTGGCCGTTGAGCGACAGCTCGTCCTGGGGCGAGAAGATCAAGCGGACCTTTTCCTCGACTATGCCGGGGTAGCAACCGATGCCGCGGATATCGCCTTCGGCCTGCACCACCGGGGCGTGCGGATAGGCATAGGCGTTGTGCCAGTAGACCATGCCCCAGGTCCAGAAATGATGGGGCAGGTCCTGCTCCTGATAACCGGCGAACTCGGCCTGGCGGGCGGCGACCAGGCTTTTCAGCTCGGTCTGTACCGCTCGCCCGTCGTTCAGCGCGTAAAGCTCGTCGAGGCTCAGGTAGAAGATGTCGCGTGGCTCGGCCAGCACCTCGTCCATGCTCAACTGCTGGCCGATTTCCAGAAACAGCTCGCGGTACAGGCCGAACATGCGGGTGCGCGCCAGGCGCATGTTCTCGCGGTTGCGAATGGCCGAGCGCAACCGGTTCAGGTGCTTCTTGAAGCGGCGTAGGGCGCGGCCGCCTTGGCGACCGATGGCGGCGAAGGCCTGCGCTTCGGCCTCCAGGCGAAAGCGGGCTTCCTTGGCCGCGAGGGTTTGCGGGGTCAGATCGGGGCGGCTCAGGTAGTTCTTGAGGATGGCGAAGAGAAAGCTCGGATCCTGGCGCAGGGTGATCGACTCGAGCTTCAGCTCGCCCATGGTGCGGTCGCCGTACGCTTCGATGTAGTGCAGGCACTGCGCATGGAAGTTTTTATCCCGGACCTGCACCCGGCCGAGCAGGCTGGCGTTGTCGGCCTGCTCGATCAGCGCCCGCAGTTCGGGCCGGGTGCGCACGTAGGCGCACATGCGCAGCAGCAGTTTGGTCGGCTCGGTGCTTTCGATGCCGTCCTCGCCGGACAGCAGGTGGTTCTGCAGCATTTCCGGTTGTTCGAAACCGGCGGCGAGCAGGGCGCGGTGCACCCGGCCGTTCATCATCATCACGTAGAAGTCGTTGACGATCGGCGTGGTCCAGTGTTGCAGCAGCTCGCGGTCCAGGCGCCGTGCCTGGTCGATCAGCTCGCTGGTGGTGAGACAGTGCAACTGATCGCGCGGCACGCTGCGGTAGGCCTGGTCGAACATCGCACGGAACTCGGCGACCAGCCGATCCATGCGGCGGAAACCGCGCGACAGGTGAAACAGCGCGCGCAGCACCTGGGGCAGCTTGGCGAGTTTCTCGCGGCCGCTGAGCGGGCGATCCTCGATCAGATCGACCGGGTCGGTCAGGCCCATCATGCGTTCCATGTCGGCCTTGTTGGTCTTGAACGAAGGCAACAGCAGCAGGCCGCGGTACCAGTTGTTGATGTTGTAGTAGACCCGTCCATGGATCAGCCCGAGCATATTGTCGAGCATGTCGCGGTGCGCTTCGATCTGCGTCTGGCTGACGCCGAGCAGGCGCATGGTCTGTTCGTAAACCGTGGCATAGGCGCGGTTGGCGAAGGAGAAGGTCAGCGGCGTGGTCACCCCGCAGT
>CBIHQF010000689.1:0-1853 GCA_966211665.1 uncultured Pseudomonas sp.
CGAATACGGCTTGTTGCCTGAGGGCGTAGTGTCGCTGGCCAGTTTTTCCCTGCTGGCCAGCAACCTGATCGGCAACGTGCCCTTCGTGATCCTCCTGCTCGGCGCCGTACCCGATGCCTCCGAGCCCGTGCTGGTGGGGCTGGCGGTGATGTCGACGCTGGCCGGCAACCTGCTGCTTATCGGTAGCGTGGTCAACCTGATAGTCGCCGAAAGCGCCCGCCGCCAGGGCGTGTTGCTGAGCTTCGTGGACTTCGCCCGAAGCGGTTTTCCGGTGACGCTACTGAGCATGAGCCTCGCCGGGTTATGGCTGGGCCTGGGCGGTTGGTTGCCCTGGTAATACCTGTCAGTGCGGCTGCTTGAGGTTCTCGATATAGCGGATGCCCAGCACCTTGAGCAGCAGATTGCGCACGGCCTTGCCCAGCGGGTAGAGAATCCGCGAGCCCAAGCGGGTGCTGAACAGGTAGTAGTTGAGCCGGTTGAACAAGCCGGATGGGGTGCTCAACAGCGTCAGCATATGGATGGCGTCGGCGCCGTAGTAGAGCTGCCCGGACATTTTCAGCACCATGCCCTGATCGATATCCAGGCCCGCGGCGGTGATTTCGTCCATCAGTGCGCCGGGCTGACGCGCGTCGACCAGATGCAACTGGCCCGCCGCCTGGCGAATGCGGATATAGCTGCAATAGGTTCGGCACACCGGGCATTCATCGTCATACACCAGCCATACACCTTCATCGGGGATCTTCAATGCGTTCATCTCGGCTCCTGGCCTGCTTGGCAGATTGCTTGGCTAGGCGTAAGCTTAATTCACATTTAGCTAATTAGTTAATTAATTTATGAGTATCGACGCAATCTTCGAGGCCCTGGCCTCCACTCCGCGGCGCAAGATTCTCGCCTACCTGTCCGAGACCTCGCTGACCGCCGGGGAGATCGCCGAGCGCTTCGATATGAGCAAGCCGGCGCTCTCCAAACACCTGAAAATTCTCGAACATGCCGGTCTGGTGCGCAGCGAGCGCCATGGCCAGTTCATCCACTACAGCATCGTTCAGGACAACCTGGTCGCCGCCATGCACAACTTTCTGGCCGGAGTCTGCCCTGTGGGCGGGCCGTTGAAGAAGGAAAGCGCGGCGATCGCCAGGAATCGTGCCGGTAAGCCGGACGTCTAGCATTCAAACTGTCAGTCGAGGTTGGTATGCCGCACATCGATAACGATATCTACAACCGTGTAGCACCCACCTGGTGGGACGAGGATGGCTTTATGGCCATCTTGCGTACCTCCCTCAATCCGCCGCGCGCGGCCTATTTCCGCAAGATCATCGTGCAGCGCATGGGCCTGCAACCGAGCGAGTTGCAGGTGCTGGATGTGGGCTGTGGCGGCGGATTGCTGGCCGAAGAGTTCGCCGCGCTGGGCTGTCAGGTGACCGGAGTCGACCCCTCCGAACCTACGTTACAGGCGGCGAGGGAACATGCACATAAGGGCGGGCTGAACATTCGCTACCTGTCCGGGCGCGGCGAAGCGCTGCCGTTCGAGGATCGCAGCTTCGACCTGGTGTGCTGCTGCGATGTCTTCGAGCACGTGGACGACCTCGACGCCGTTCTCGGTGAAATCGGCAGGGTGCTCAAGCCGGGCGGGGTGCTGCTGTTCGATACCATCAACCGTACGCTTCGCAGCAAGCTGGTGGCGATCAAACTGGCCCAGGATTGGCCGCCGACGCGTTTCATTCCGGCCGATGTCCATGTGTGGGAGAAATTTATCCGACCGCACGAATTACAGGCCGGCATGCAGGCACGGGGACTTATCGGCTGCGAGTTCGCCGGGTTGTCGCCGCGGCTCAACCCATTCGGCCTGTTGCTGG
>CBIHQF010000690.1:0-1852 GCA_966211665.1 uncultured Pseudomonas sp.
ATAGTGCTGCTGACCTATCGCCGCCCCGCGTGATGGGAATTGAACCTCAGCCCTGCTGGGCCTGCGCCTCGGCGGCCTCATGCGCCTGACGCAGACGCTCGCGGCTGTTGGTCAGGTGCAGGCGCATGGCGGCGCGGGCGGCATCGGAATCCTGGCGGGCGATGGCTTCGAAGATCTGTTCGTGTTCGCGACTCAGGCGCGCCAGGTAATGCTGCTGGTCGTCCTGGGCTATACGCGCCGAGTTCAGGCGGGTGCGCGGAATGATGCTGGTGCCCAGGTGGCTCATGATGTCGGTGAAGTAGCGGTTGCCGGTCGCTTCGGCGATCAGCAGATGGAACTGGAAATCCGAGGCCACCGCATCGCCTTCGCGGGCCGCGGTGTAACCCAGGGCATCCAGGGCCGCGCGCATGGCCGTCAGTTGCTCGGCACTGCGCCGCTGCGCCGCCAGGCCCGCCGACTCCACTTCCAGGCTGATGCGCAGTTCGAGAATCGCCAGCACATCGCGCAACGTCACTATGGTCGCGGGGTCGATGCGAAAGCCGCTGGGGCTCGGTGTGTCCAGGACGAAAGTACCGATGCCGTGACGGGTTTCCACCAGACCGGAAGCCTGCAAACGCGACAGCGCTTCGCGCACCACGGTGCGGCTGACCCCCTGCTCTTCCATGATCGCCGACTCGGTTGGCAATTTGTCCCCGCGCTTGATCACCCCATCGCGAATCCTCTGGGAAAGCTCGGTCACCAGCTCCTGGGCAAGGCTGCGGTGCTTGCGGCGAACGCGCGGCGCAATGTTCTGATTATCCATATCGGCAATCTTTTCTCGGTTGAACGTCGGGGCACCCATCATAGCCCAGCGAGTTGTACGATGACATACCCGAAGAAAGCCTATTGCTGCGTACTGGAGCGATAACGATGATCGTGAATCTGTTGACCCTCGAAGATCAACTGACGCGCCTGGTCCTGGCCCCGGCGATCGGCGGCAGCATCGTCAATTGGTCCGTGCGTAGCAACGGCCAGGCGCTGCTGCGGCACAGCGACGCCCAGGCGATCGCCAGCGCCAGCCCACGGCGCTTGGCCTGCTACCCGCTGGTACCCTGGTCGAACCGCATCGCCCAGGGCGGTTTCGCCGGCCCGGACGGCTGGATCGGGTTGGCAGCCAATAGCCCGAACGACCCGCTGCCGATCCACGGCAGCGCCTGGCAACAGCCTTGGCAGGTGCTCGAGCGCAGCCAGTCGCACGCTGTCCTGCAATTGGAATCTCAGGTGCCGTTCGCCTACCGCGCGGTGCAGCGCTTTCGCCTGCATCAGGGTCGCCTGGAGCTGCACCTGGAGGTCAGCCATCTGGACGAACGCGCCGCCTGGCACGGCTTGGGCTGGCACCCCTACTTTCCGCGCACGGCCCATACGCGCGTGCAGGCGACGGCGAAACACCTCTGGCGGGCGGACGAAAGCCGCTTGTCCACCCACCTCGATGCAGTGCCCCTGGCTTGGAACTTCAACGAATCCCGGCCCTTGCCCGACCAACTGATCGACAACGCCTTCGCCGGCTGGAACGGCGCATGCCGGATCAGTGAGGAAGAGGCCGCTTATCAACTTAGCTGCACCAGTACGGGTACCGAGCACTACATCCTTTATTGTCCGCTGCAGCAGAACTTCTTCTGTTTCGAACCCGTTACCCACCCGGTCAATGCCCACCACCTGCCCGGCCGCCCAGGCTTGCAGTTGCTACATCAGGGGCAATCCGCGCGCTTGGGTTTCAATCTGCATTACCAAGCGTATTGATCCGCCTCGGGGTTTGAACACAATGCTCGCAATGCGGTCATAGAAATCGTGGCAGTTGCGTGTGGCGTTACTT
>CBIHQF010000691.1:0-1852 GCA_966211665.1 uncultured Pseudomonas sp.
ACGCGGCAAGCGCCCCATCGAGCATAGACCTGTGACCGCAACCGCACGGCAATGGTGATGGATGGTTGTTACCTGGTATGTCGATGCCCACTTTATAAATAGGACACAACCGCGGCGCTTTTGTAGCCCCCGGATGCAATCCGGGATCGATATTACGGCCGCCACCGATGCCCTGCGGGGATGCAGAACGTAGCCCAGATAAGCGCCAGCGCAATCCGGGGGCGTAATCCCGGATTGCGCCAAGGCTTATCCGGGCTACAAAGGCGCTGCGCTTAACCGCTGGCCGCCAGGGCCTCGAGAAAGCTCTCCAGCACCAGATGCGGTCGGCGGCCTTTGCGGGTCACCGAGGCCAGGCTGATGTCGTAGAAGCGTGTCGCGGGTTTCAGCGCGCGCAGGCGGCCTTGTTGCACCCAGGCCTGGGCGTAATGGTCGGGCAGGTAGCCGATATAGCGCCCGGTGAGAATCAGAAAGGCCATGCCTTCGCGGTCCGAGGCGCTGGCGGTGCAATTGAGCGCCTGATAGTGGTTCTGCACCTCGGGCGGCAGGCGGAAGGTCGGCGCTATGGCTTCCTGATCGTTAAGGCGCGCATCCGGCAGTTGCTGGTCGTCGACATAGAACAGCGGGTGGCCGACCGCGCAGTAGAGCAGCGAACGCTCGTCGTACAGCACTTGATAGTCCAGTCCGGACAGCGGATTGCTCTGCGGCACCACGCCGATATGCAGGCGCCCGTCGAGCACACCTTGCTCGACCTCGCTCGGCGGGGTCATGCGGATATTGATATGCACGTCCGGGCCGCGTTCTTTCAGGCGCGCCAGGGCATGGGTGATGCGCATGTGCGGTACCGTCACCAGGTTGTCGGTCAGGCCGATATTCAGCTCGCCGCGCAAGTGCCGGTGCAGGCCGTTGACCTCGGTGCGAAAGCTCTCCAATGCCGCCAGCAACTGCTGGGTGCTCTGGTACACCTCGCGACCTTCCTCGGTCAGGGCGAAGCCGGCACGGCCGCGTTGGCAGAGGCGCAAGCCGAGGCGCTGTTCGAGGTCGCTCATCTGCTGGCTGATCGCCGAGCGGCCGATCCCCAGGGCGCTTTCCGCGGCGGAAAAACCGCCGCATTCGACTACGCTGCGAAACAGCTTGAGCAGGCGGATATCGAAGTCGCTGACCTGGGCCAGCGGATCGGGGCGGCGTGCACTCATTTTTTACTGCTCATTGTTTAGTGGTGGCTTAACTAAAGATAAGAAGAGTCGTGTTTTCCTGACTCTAAGCCCGTGGCACCTTTGCTGGCAACAGATTCGCTTTTTCCTGTGAGAGGGGCCGGGCGGCGATCCGCTGGGCGGCACCCCGCTTTAGCCGCGACTGATCGCAAAGCGACAAAGCCATCGCGGCTAAAGCCCCTCCCACAAAGCCCAAGCCACAAAATAATCAAGTTGCTCACACACGAGGCCGCCATGAACCTGCCACAGACCGCCACCCCGTCCCTGGCCAGCCAGCTCAAACTGGATGCACACTGGATGCCGTTCACCGCCAACCGCAGCTTCCAGCGCGACCCGCGTTTGATCGTCGCCGCCGAAGGCAGTTGGCTGACTGACGACCAGGGTCGCAAGGTCTACGACAGCCTGTCCGGCCTGTGGACCTGCGGCGCCGGCCACTCGCGCAAGGAGATCCAGGACGCCGTGGCCAAGCAGCTCGGCACCCTGGATTATTCGCCAGGCTTCCAGCATGGCCATGCGCTGTCGTTCAAGCTGGCCGAACAAATCGCCGACCTGATGCCGGGCGAGCTCAACCACGTGTTCTTCACCGGCTCGGGCTCCGAGTGCGCCGACACCGCGGTGAAGATGACCAAGGCCTATTGGCG
>CBIHQF010000692.1:0-1838 GCA_966211665.1 uncultured Pseudomonas sp.
AGCCTGTTTTTAACGCAGCAATGGCAACGCAGGTAGTTTTTCAACAGCCTGCTAAGGAGCGGCGAATGGGTGGTTGTTTACGACTTGCCGGACTCTGTAGCGTCCTGCTGCTGGCCGGCTGCGCCAGTTTTACCAAGGATGGCGGTTTTGCCACGGTCGAACAGGCCAGCCAGAAGCAGTTGGGCAAGCAAGTCACCTGGGTGAAAACCCCGGAGCAGCGCAGTGAGGTTGCCGCACGGGTCGACGAGCTGTTGGCGCAGCCACTGACCGTGGACGCCGCGGTGCAGGTCGCCCTGCTCAACAATCCGGGCTTGCAGGCGAGTTTCGATCAGTTGGGCATCAGCGAGGCCGAACGGGTGCAGGCCGGGCGCATCCCTAATCCGGGGTTCTCCTTCGGTCGCCTGGAAAAGGGCAGCGAGGTGGAGTACGAGCGCGGTCTGCATATCAACCTGGCGCGGTTGATCGCCATGCCGCTGACCTCGGGCATGGAGGCCAAGCGTTTCGAGCAGGTGCAGCGGCAGACCAGCCTGGCGGTGTTCGAGCTGGCCACGCAGACGCGTAAGGCCTGGTATCGCGCGGTGGCGGCGCAGGAAAGCCTGGGCTTTATGCGTCAGGTGATGGACTCGGCGGAGATCGGCGCCGAGTTGGCCCGGCGCCTGGCGGCGGTGGGCAACTACAGCAAGTTGCAGCAGGCCCAGGAGCAGAGCTTCTACGCCGATGCCGGGCTCAACCTGATCCGTGCCGAGCAAGCGCGTTTGCAGAGCCGCGAGCAGTTGACCCGACTGCTCGGTTTGTGGGGCGAGCAGATCGACTTCCGCTTGCCCGAGCGCCTGCCCGAACTACCGGCCGCAGCCGAGCAACTGCCGGACGTCGAGCGCCTGGCCATGGGCCAACGCCTGGATATCCAGGCCATGCGCCTGGATGCCGAGCGGCTGGCGCGCAACCTCGGCTTGAGCAAGGCCACGCGCTTTATCAATGTGCTGGAGCTGGGCCTGGTGAATAACAGGTCCAACGAGGAGCCGACCCAGCGCGGCTACGAGATCAGCGTCGAGTTGCCGCTGTTCGACTGGAGCGGGGCCAAGGTGGAGAAAGCCGAGGCGCAGTACCGGCAGATGCTCAACCGCGCGGCCGAAACCGCGATCAATGCCCGTTCCCAGGTGCGCGAGGCCTATCTCGGTTATCGCTCGGCCCATGACATCGCCCGCCATTACCGCGACCAGGTGTTGCCGCTACGCCAGCGCATCGCCGAGGAAAACATCCTGCAGTACAACGGCATGTTTATCAGCACCTTCGAGCTGCTGGCCGATGCGCGCAAACAGATACTCGCGGTCGATGGCTATCTGCAGGCCCAACGCGACTTCTGGACGGCCAAGGCCGATCTGGATATGGCCATGCTCGGCGCGCCGAGTATGCCCGCAATGGCTGCCAGCGCCGCTCCAGGCGCGGGCTCCGACGACGCCGCTGGCGGCCACTGATCAAGGAATAATGAAGATGGTTTCAAGACGTGATTTCTTTCTCGGCGCCGGCGCCATCACTGCCGCGGTCGCCACCTCGGCGGTCAGCCGGGTGTCGTTGGCCGGGCTGCCGGAGGCGGTGTCGCAGAGCAGCGCCGACACCATGCCGCCGCTGCAACCGCAGAATGGCCGGCCGTATAACCCAGTGGTCACCCTTAATGGCTGGACGCTGCCGTGGCGCATGAACAACGGGGTCAAGGAGTTCCACCTGGTCGCCGAACCCGTGGTGCGCGAGCTGGCGCCCGGTTACAAGGCCCACCTGTGGGGCTATAACGGCCAGTCGCCGGGACCGACCATCGAGGTGGTGGAGGGCGACCGGGTGCG
>CBIHQF010000693.1:0-1808 GCA_966211665.1 uncultured Pseudomonas sp.
GGGTGCGATATCCGTAGGCACTGACTCGTGGGATGAAATCCACTTGCGCCGGGATTTTTCGTAAATTGACGAATTCGTTGGTCAAGTCGTGCAGACCGTAGCTTTTCTTCAGGCCGAAGAAGTTGGCCAACTGTTTTTTCCAACTGATCAGGTGGTTGTACTTAAGCACCCATTGCTGCGCACCTTGCAGCAAGTAGACTCCGCGGTTTTCCTCCAGCGGATCGAGCGTTGGCTGACTCTGCGGGGCATCGAAGAAACGCTCCAACACCACCTGCACTTCGTCGAAATACTGCCGCTCAATCAGGAAGTTGGCACTGGGTAGTTTGAGACGGGCGAATGGAGCGGTCAGGGGCTTGAGGTGCAACATGCTTCGTCCTTGACGTGGGTTCTAGTCCGAGGCGCGCATATTACGGATTTTTCCCAGGGTGTCATCAAAATGATGGCGCATGCCTGCCAGCTAGCTTGGCAACCAGCGCCAATCGGCAGCGCTGATTACGTGAGGTGCTGGTTTCTGCACGTGCTAGTAGCGGGTGGATCTGCTCTGCCTCGCGACGTTTTTCAACTTGCCGGGGCCGCGCGTGCAGGCGCGTCTTGTTGTTAAAGAGGCGTCGCAGCAATAAACCTCACCACCGTTTCGGCCAGTTGTTCGCCTTTGTCTTCCTGCAGGAAGTGCCCGGCGCCAACGATGGTGGTATGGGCCTGGCCGCGGGTGCCGGGGATCAGTTTCTGCATCAGCTTGTCGCCGCCGGCGGTCACCGGGTCCGAGTCGCTGAAGGCGGTGAGGAACGGCTTATGCCATTGACCGAGTACCTGCCAGGCGGCGCGGTTGGCCGCCGACGCTGGATCGTCCGGGGTGGTCGGCACCAGCAGCGGGAATTGCCGGGCGCCTTCCTTGTAGCTTTCGTCCGGGTAGGGCGCATCGTAGGCATCGACCACCGCTTGCGGCAGGGCGCTGATGGTGCCGCCCTTGATCACGCCGCCAGCGGGAAACACCGGCACGTCCTGGGAGAACGTCCGCCAGTTCTCGAACGCCTCGCCGGGGCTGTGATCGCCGGTCGGCAGCATGGTGTTGGCGGCGACCACCCGGGCGAAACGCTCGGGGTGGGCGGCGACCAGGCGTAGGCCGAGCAAGCCGCCCCAGTCCTGGCAGACCAGGGTGATGCGTTCGAGTTGCAGTTGATCGAGCACCGACTGCATCCAGCCGACATGCCGCTGGTAGGTATAGTCCTCGCGGCGGGTCGGTTTATCGGAGCGGCCGAAACCGATCAGGTCGGGAGCGATCACCCGGTGACCGGCGGCGACCAGAATCGGGATCATCTTGCGGTACAGGTAACTCCAGGACGGTTCGCCATGCATCAGCAGCAGCGGGTCGGCCGTGGCGGGGCCTTCGTCGAGATAGTGCACGCGCAATTGACCGCCCTCGCCATCGTCGACCATCAGGTAGTGCGGGGTGAACGCGTAGCCGGGGAGGTTGGCAAAGCGACTGTCGGGTGTTCGCAGAAACTCCATGGGGATCGTCCTCGATGGCCAAGCGATCAGCCTGGCTGTTGCGCACGCCAATGCACAGCACATTGCGCGTGTGAATAGGGTGGAATTATTCAGGGCTTTATTCGCTCCAAACGCCAGAGCGCTCGGCTCGTGCGGTCAGGTATGCTGGCGCTGGTCGCCCGCATGCATGTCGATTAACCGAGACAACCCGTGATTAGTTTATTCGCCGTCAACAGCCTGGTCGTCGTATGTGTGGTGGTGCTGCACTAGGGTCTGTTGCCGTTTCAGCGCAAGCCGCGTTGCCGCGAAAAATCTCGCCA
>CBIHQF010000694.1:0-1775 GCA_966211665.1 uncultured Pseudomonas sp.
GGTAGGCGTCGTTGGTCGACTGCGCCATGTTCACGTCGTTGTTCGGGTGCAGGTATTTGTATTCGCCCTTGGCATGGCCCATGGCTTCGAGAGCGATGTTGGCGATGACTTCGTTGGCGTTCATATTGGTCGAAGTGCCGGCACCGCCCTGGATCATGTCGACCACGAATTCCTCATGGAAGTCGCCACGGATGATGCGTGCGCAGGCTTCGCTGATCGCCGCATGCTTGGTTTCGCTGAGGTGTCCCAGTTCGCGGTTGGCGTCGGCCGCCGCTTGCTTGACCATGGCCAGCGCCACCACCAGTTTCGGGTAGTGCGCCAGCGGCACGCCGGACAGGCGGAAGTTATGCACGGCGCGCAAGGTCTGGATGCCGTAATAGGCATCGGCGGGGACTTCGAGGGAGCCAAGCAGGTCGGTTTCTATGCGAAACGATGCACTGTGTGACATGAGAGGAAAGACTCTTGAAGAAGACGGCTGATGCCGCGATGTCTTAAAGAATAAGGGCTCCAGCGCCACGCCGGCTAATGCTGTTAAACGCTGGGCTATGCATGATCGGCATAACGTGGGTGTGACCCCCAGGCCTTGGCGAGCGTGCTCAAGTCATCGAGCAAGGCTCGAATCGACCGCCTGGCACCGCGTGCTAGAGATTGATTCCGCTAATCAAGGCTTGGTCCTGGGATGGCAAGCGCGGCCGAAGCCCGCTACGCATGCCGATAGCGTCAGGAATGGTGGCTTTACGCTATCGGCGAGGAAGCTGCCGGCTGAGGATCCGGCATAGGGATCGCGACCGGCAGATACCGCTGCTGCAAGGCTAACCGCCCGTCGGAACCTTACGGTTACGGATCAGGTAGCAGAACTCCGGGGTCTTGCTGCAACCGCTATAGCCTTCGCCGATGATCTCGTTCAAGGCGTTCTGCAGCCGCTCGACCACTTCGTCGGGGGTGTCCTTGTTCAGCGCCAGGAAGACTTCGGAGGTATGAAAGACCAGTGCGGTTTCCAGGCCGCCGACGCCCAACTGTTTGGCGTAGTAACGCCACGATGGTTCGGCGGTGGCCCAGAGGTCGATGTCGCCCTTGAGCAGGCGTTGCACATTGTCCTGTTCGCTCAGGGTATCGTCGGCGCCCAGCCCCTGGCTTTCCAGGTAGGCATTGACCGCGCCGTTGCGGTAAACGCCGATCTTATAGGCCGCGGCCTGTTCGAGGTTGTCGAGCTTGAGCCCGCTGCCCGAGGCGCTGAGTAGCACGTTGTCGTAGTGCGCCAGCGGCCCGACCCATTTGAATAGCCCTTCGTTGGCCTTGGTGCGGACGATCGAGAACAGGCCATGGTTCGGCGAGTTCAGGGTGTCGCCATAAATCCGGCTCCAGGGCGAGCGCAGGGTCATGCTGTAAGCGATACCGGCGCGGGCGAACATGTCGCGCACGGTGTCGGCGCCGATGCCCTGGATTTTGTCGCCGCGGGCGAACTTCTTGTTATCGGGCGAGTAGCTGAACGGTGGAAAGCTTTCGGTTTGCAGGATGACGCGGTAGGTATCCGGTAGCTCGGCATGAGCGGTGGCCGCCATCCCTAGCAGCAGACCGACCAGTAAAATGGCATTGCGCAGTTTCTGCATGTTCGAGTTCCTTCAATTGCTCTTTTATTATTATTGCGACGGCAATTGTAGCGTTTTGTAATCGCCGGTGCTGGCACGCTTATCCGGCACTCTGGCGCCGGGCCATGGTATAGCAGGCCGTTGAAAAACGTAGGCGAGGCAGGCAAGACAAGGCAAAAACAGGCG
>CBIHQF010000695.1:0-1724 GCA_966211665.1 uncultured Pseudomonas sp.
CGCTGCTGCCAGCTCCAACTGCGGTAGCGGCCGTAGTCCCGCGGCGCCGCGGGGTAGGCGCTGAGGTCGAGGTGCTGTGCGGCCTGGGGTGGTGCCGGCGGAAGAGGGTTGGACTCGGCCGTATAAGGGTTCTGGCTTTGGCAAGCCAGGAGGGCGGGTAGCAGGAGTAGAAGCGATAAGGTTTTCATGGTTCGTTATGGCCTGCGGATTCGATACTGATCAACCTTGGATTCTATGATCGGGTACAAATCCGAATTGCCATCATCCCGTAGGAGGCCCGACCTCGGGGCGAGCTTTTGTCCATGCTCGCCAAGGCAGCCTTGCGGGCTGCATTCGCCGCGGGGGCGCGCCTCCTACGGGGTCTGCGTTACGGCCAGGTCCGTAGCCCGTATAAGCGTCAGCGCAATCCGGGATGGGCCTCCCTGGATATTTGCCGTCAGCGCGGCCGGCAGATCCAATGCAGGTAGCGTCCCAGCCCGGCGAAACCGGGGTGGCGTCGGTAGGCCAGCTCCATTTCCAGCAGGTCGATCAGCTCGGCCTTGGCCTGGAAGGGCTGCGGCATATAGTCGTGAAATACCCGTACGCCGCTCTGGTTTTCGACCTGCCACAGCGTGTCGAGTTGCGTCGCCAGCTCGCGTGGGTCGAGTGGCGTTTGCGGTGTCAGGCTCTGTTTTTCGCCGGCGAATTCGGCCTTGCGCAGCTTGCGGAAGTGACCCTTGAGCAGGTTGCGGTAGATCAGCGCGTCCTTGTTGTAAAAGGCCAGCGACAGCCAGCCGTCGGGCGCGCAGAGCTGATGCAGCACCGGCAGGATGGCGCGGGGTTCGGCCAGCCATTCGAGCACCGCGTGGCAGATCACCAGGTCATAGGGTTGTGCCAGTTGGCCGAGCAGGTCCTGCCAGGGCGCCTGAATGAAGGTCGCCTGCTGGCCCGCCGCGGCGAAGCGCTCGCGGGCGCCTTGCAGCATAGGTTCGGCCGGCTCGCTGAGGGTCACCTGATGGCCGCGCTCGGCCAGCCACAACGACATATGGCCCAAGCCGGCGCCGACATCGAGCACCCGCAATGGACGGTCCGGCAGGGCTTCGGCAAGGTCGGCCTGGAGCACCGCCAGGCGGATCGCGCCTTTGGCGCCGCCGTAAATTTTCTCGGCGAAGCGCGTCGCCAGCTCGTCGAAATGCCGGTCGCTCATTGCTTGAAGCGCCTTTCGCTATCGGCCAGTTTGGCGCGCACCGCCTGTTCCATATCGATGCCCAGCTCGCTGCACAGCAGCAACAGGTAGAGCAGGATATCGCCGACTTCCTGGCCGGCGTGGGCCAGTTGCTCGGCGGACAACTGCCGCGATTGCTGCTCGGTCAGCCACTGGAAGATCTCCACCAGCTCGGCCATTTCCACGCTGGCGGCCATGGCCAGGTTCTTCGGGCTGTGAAATTGCCGCCAATCGTTGTGATCGCGGATCGCGTGCAGGCGGTCGGTCAGTTCGGTGAGGTTCATGGCGTTGGCCTGTGCGGAGCGGGATGACGGGGGTATCGCCTGGACATCGTGGGCGGGTACATAGCTTCGGGCTTTGCCAGCTCGGTATCAAGCCGGCAGTGCCGCGAATGCGGTGGCGGGTGTGACCGCGACGACCTGGCGCTTATCCAATACTTGCTGCCGCCTGCTTTGTGCGGCAGCGATTGTATGCAACTCCGTGATTTAGAGCGGCCCGCCTATGGCGGTGCCGCTCTTTT
>CBIHQF010000696.1:0-1690 GCA_966211665.1 uncultured Pseudomonas sp.
TACGCGAGCGCTACGAGTCCCGCATCGTTATTTTCGATCTGCCGCCGTTATTGAGCTCTGATGATGTGATCGCGGTGCTGCCAAAAATCGACTGCGTTCTTTTGGTGGTCGCTAACGGCATGAGCAGCAAGAAAGAGATCGAAGACAGCCTGCATCACCTGCCGGCAGCCAACCTGGTCGGCACGGTGCTCAACAAGGTCAAGGCAGAACAAACCGCCTACTACTAGCCTGGTAGCCGTCCGAGCCTGGGGGCTGTCAGTGCCAGGGGTACTTTTGCTCCCATTCCCAGGCGTGCGCGATTATCTGTTCGAGCGCTGCGAATCGCGGCTGCCAGCCGAGCATTGCGCGGGCTCTGCTGGCATCGGCTACCAGGCGCGGCGGATCGCCGGCACGACGCGGTGCATCGCTGACGGCGATGGCCCTGTCGGTTACCCGGCGCGCGGTATCTATCACTTCCTGCACGGAAAAGCCTTGGCCGTTGCCGAGGTTGAAGGCTGTGCTCGGCCCGCCTTCGAGCAGATAATCCAGGGCGAGGGCATGCGCCTGCGCGAGGTCGGCAACGTGGATGTAATCGCGAATGCAGGTGCCATCCGGGGTGTCGTAGTCGCGGCCAAACACGGTGATTGTCGGGCGACGACCAGCGGCGGCTTGCAGAATCAACGGGATCAGGTGGGTTTCCGGTTCGTGGCGTTCACCCAGCTGGCCGTCCGGGTCGGCGCCTGCTGCGTTGAAGTAGCGTAGGCAGACAGATTTCAACCCGTGTGCGCGGTCGAAGTCCCCCAGCATCTGCTCAACCATCCACTTGCTACGGCCATATGGGTTGATCGCCGCCTTGGGGTGTTCCTCGTCGATGGGCACATACGCCGGGTCGCCATAGACGGCGGCGGTCGACGAAAAAATGAAGTGTTTGATCCGTGCACGCACCATTGCCTGGAGCAATGTAAGGGTCGCTGCCAGGTTGTTCGCATAGTATTTACCGGGTTCGATGACCGATTCGCCAACCTGAATAAAGGAGGCGAAATGGAAGACGACATCGAAGTTTTGGCTGGCAAACAAAGCGTCAAGCGCGGCCGCGTCGGCTATATCCAGTTCCGCCAATGGGCAGCCCTGCAAGGCGGCGCGATGACCACTGGAGAAGTTGTCCGCGACTACGACTTCATGGCCCGCGCCGAGCAGGTGCTTAACCATGTGCGAGCCGATATAACCCGCGCCGCCAACCACCAGAGCCCTCATGTCTATCTCCTGCAAACCGGCGCCATCCTGCAAGCCGGTGCAGGATGGCTGATGAACTATTTCAAAAATAACCAGTTTGACATCCGGGTTCCGTCGAGCGTGATCGTATAACGCCCGTTCTGGTAGGTGACTGGCAATTCCGTTAGGTGCGCGAGGATATCATGGGCGAAAAGTTTTAAGCCCTGTGGTGCCTTGATTGTCAGCGTGCCTTTCAGCGGTTCGGTATGGAAAGGCGTCTTGTTGCCGTCCTTGGGGATGGCGCGAGTGCCCAGAGAAATCAGCAGGTTCCGGGATTGCTTGAGCGGGGTCTTATCCAGGCTTTGCACCGCTACGCTGGCATAGGGCGTTTGGACGCTTACTTCGATATCGCCAAGGGTCAGCGTTTCGCCGCCGATCCAGCCGGTGACTGCCTGGGTGCGTGCCGTATCGCTGCTGTATATGCCTTTCTGCCAGTAGC
>CBIHQF010000697.1:0-1678 GCA_966211665.1 uncultured Pseudomonas sp.
GATCGGCTGCGAGCTGATCAGTTTTCTGCTGTATCGCTACGCCTTCGAGCTGCAGTGGCAACCGCACGCTTGGCTGCTGCTGTTGCCCTTGGCCGGTGCGCTGTTGGTCGGCGCCGCGGGTGTGCTCGGCACCCGCCGGGCATTGAATGTCAGCCCGCTGGCGGTATTGCGCGAAGGTTAAGCCGAAGCGGCAGGCTCGCTAACCCGAGCCGAGCACGGCTAAACTTCGCCATTTCCGCCCAGGCAACAACCGATGAGTCGCTACCGCCCACCCCGCTCCGCCGGTACCCCGCTGATCACCCCGGAGGGCGAGGCGCGCTTGCGCGCCGAACTGCATGAACTGTGGCACGTACGCAGGCCCCAGGTGACCCAAGCGGTCAGCGAGGCGGCAGCCCAGGGCGACCGCTCGGAGAACGCCGAATACACCTACGGCAAGAAGATGCTGCGGGAAATCGACAGCCGCGTGCGCTTTCTGACCAAGCGTCTGGAAAGTCTCAAGGTGGTCAGCGCCCGGCCCAGCGACCCGGACAAGGTGTACTTCGGCGCCTGGGTCAGCCTGGAAGACGAGGACGGCGTGGAATCGCGTTATCGCATCGTCGGCCCGGACGAGTTGGACCTCAAGCTCAACCTGATCAGCATCGACTCGCCTCTGGCCCGCGCCCTGGTCGGTAAAAGCCTGGATGCGGAAATCCGCGTGGCCACCCCGACCGGCGAGAAAACCTGGTACCTGGTCGCTATCGAATACCCCTGAGCGGCAGAGCGTCAGCGCCTGGTGATCAAGCCCTGCTTGGCGACCCGTATCAGCTCGTGCAAGGTGGCGTGCAGATGTTCGGCACTGGGCGCCTGCAGCACCGCCAGATCGAAGCTGTCGTCGGCGAAGCGCGCGAGCGACTCGCCGTCGTCGACGAACTGGATCAAAAAGGCCCGCGGGCGATGATTCCAGCGTTTCGACCAACCTTCGAGATAGCGCAGTAACGTCGGTTGGTGGCTGCCGCCGAGAAGAATTCGAGGATTGCGCTGCGCCAGCCCCGAGGTGATCGGGGCCAGGCGGATGAGCGGCTGGGAACAGTTCATGTAGGGATCTCCGCCTCGTATGCTCGCTGGGCAGCGGTGAGAGGCGACACCGAACCAGCGCTTTAGCGGTATTTCGAAGCCTTTTTGCAAGTCTTCTCGGAGCCTTCGACAAACGGCTCGGCGCCCCGCAAGTAGCTGTTTAAATCGGCGCATGGGTCAGCATCCTAGAGAAGCCCGCTCGCGGCTGTCAAGGCGGCCGCCGTTGCACCCCAACCTTTGATTGGTAAGGCTCGACTCGCCCTCCCATGGCGGCGCAAAACGCCCGCCTCCTGGCGTTCGAAAACGGCTGCAAGCGGGCCAATGCGTAGCGCTCGCGTTTCGCCGTGTAACAACCCCGGACCGCCGTAAGCAGCCGCCAACGCTACAAGCCGTGCCCCCTAACCCTTGTTGCAGACGCCTCGCTCGACTGCCGCAGCGGTATGGCATGCTTCATGCGCTATGCCCATGGCCGACGTTGGCGCCACAGGAAGGGCGCAGAGGCAGCAAGGAATGCGTTCACCGCCCGTTCAATCCTTACGAGAGCGCTAATGAACACCAACAAAAATAACAACAAGAAAACCCTGCTCGCCCTCTGCCTGGGAACCGGTCTGCTCGCTGCAGGCCA
>CBIHQF010000698.1:0-1665 GCA_966211665.1 uncultured Pseudomonas sp.
TTCCGGCCAGGTGGCCATGCTCGCCATCATCACCTGCATCCACAGCATGCCGGCCACGCCCAATTCGCGCATCGCCCGGCGATTCTCGCGCTGCAACTGTTCGGCGGCGGCGTCGGCCTGCCAGGGGTGGCCGGCATAGCCGATTTTGCGCAGTTCCTGGAGCAGCTTGCTGAGCGGTAGTTGGCTGTCGGCCCAGCGCACGTGCAGGCGTTGATTGGACAGGTTGAGGTGCGCCTCGGCGACGCCGGGCAGGTTGCGCAGGTGTTTCTCGATCAGCCAGCCACAGGCGGCGCAACTGATGCCCTCGATCAGCAGGCGGGTTTCGCTCAGTTCGCCCTGGTGTTCGACGAAAGGCGCCTGCACCTCGTCGCGGTCGTACAGCGCCAGCTCGTCGGGTAGCGCTTGCGGCAGGCTCTGCGGATTGGCGGCGCTTTCGCTGCGGTGCTGGTAATAGTGCTCCAGCCCCCCCGCGACTATGGCCTCGGCCACGGCCTGGCAGCCGGGGCAGCAAAAAGCGCGCTGTTCCCCCAGCACCGGGGCGTGAAAGCGGCTGCAGGCGGGAACCGGCAAGCCGCAGTGGTAGCAGGGAAGAGGGTTAGCCATGGGGGAGCAAACCTGGGGCGGGCACTTGGTCGCAGGATGTTTGGCCGGGTATGTAGGAGCCAGCTTGCTGGCGATCCGCCGACAGGCGCCGAAAATCGCCAGCAAGCTGGCTCCTACGATCTGCGTTCCGAACCATTTCGCCAGCACCACTATCGTAGAAGCAATGCACTATTGGGTCGCGCCGAGCTGGATGCGCTTGCCGCTTTGCAGGTTTTTTTCCTCGAACAGGCGCCATTCCTTGCCGCCTTCCTGGCCGAGCAATTCGACGAAGCGCCGTCCGCTCACCGCGTCCTGCATCTGCCCGCGGTATGTGCCTTGGCCATACGGCTGCAGGATGATGCGCCGGTCGCGCTCGGGCTGGGTCGGCGAGATCAGGTTCAGCACCAACTGCGCCGGGCCGCTATTGCCCTGCAACTGCAATTCGGCCACCCCTGTCTCGTCATTGAGATCGAGGGTGGCATGCAGCTTAAGGCGCTCGGCGAGGTTTTCCCGCTCCAACGACTGATTGATGCCTTTACCGACATCGTAATAGTCGTCGGAGATCAAACCCGGCGGGTTGCGCGAGGCAATGGTCAGCAGGGTCAGGCCTTGCACCACCGAATAGCTCAGCAGGGCGATAAGGAACCAGGGCCAGAACTGCTTGTACCAGGGTTTGCTCGGTGCTTCGTCGGTCATGGTATGCCTATGGGGTTCAGCGAACGCTGGGGCCGATAAAGCGGCTGTCGGCGTCGTTATGGATGCTCGCATCGTCGGCGGACTGGATGCGGAATGTGATTTCATTGGTGCTCGAGGGCAGTTTCTCCGGGTCGATGGACAACTCGACCGGCAGCGACAGCACCTCGCCGGCCAGCGCCTTGATCTCGCGCTTGCCTTCGTAGACCAGGCCGTCGAGGCCGTCGGCTTCGATCACGTAAGTCACTTCGCGCTGGGCCTTGTTCATGATCTTCAAGGTGTAGACGTTCTCGATCCGTCCTTCTTCGTTCTCGCGATACAGCACGCGGTCCTTGAGCACGTCCAGCTCGACCAGCGAACGATTGGCCACCGCCCAGACGAACACGCCGA
>CBIHQF010000699.1:0-1663 GCA_966211665.1 uncultured Pseudomonas sp.
CTTGACCGCCTTCATCAGGCCGACATTGCCCTCCTGGATCAGGTCCGCCTGGGCCAGGCCATAGCCGGAATAGCTTCGTGCGATATGCACGACGAAACGCAGATGCGCGAGCACCATCTGCCGAGCGGCCTCGAGGTTTTGGTTGTAGTAGAGACTTTCGGCCAGTTCGCGCTCCTGCTCGGGGGTCAGCAGCGGGATGCTGTTGACCGCATGCACGTAGGCCTCCAGGTTGGCGCCTGGGACCAGAGCATGAACAGGTTGCAAAGAAGTGGACATATGAATCCTCCGACTCACGAAAAACTTGCAGCAGTTTAGCACTGAGCAATACGACTAGGAACGTCTATACAAGTTCCCTTACATATAGTCAATATCAATCAAAACAATAAGTTAGCGAAGACACCCCTCATCTGGCGCTTCGCGTTACCTCGGCGACAGTTCGCTCAAGTGCCGCGCGACCGCCAGCCAGGCGCCGATATAGCCGAGCAGCACGGCGCCGAGCACCAGCGACAGGCCGTCGTCGAGCGGCACGCCGGCCAAGGCGAAGTCGCTGCCATAGAGCCCGGCCAGCCCCACCACCGCATCGTTCAGCCAGTTCAGCCCAAAGGCCAACACCAGCCAAGCCAGCACCCCGGCCCCCAAGCCATAGAGCGCGCCCATATAAAGGAAGGGCCGGCGCACGTAGCTGTCGGTGCCGCCCACCAGCTTGATCACTTCGATCTCGGTGCGGCGGTTTTCGATATGCAGGCGAATGGTATTGCCGATCACCAGCAGCAGCGCCATGACCAGCAGCAGGGTCAAGCCGAAGACGAAGCGCTCGCCGAGCTTGAGAATCGCGGTCAGGCGCTCGACCCAGAGCAGATCGAGCTGCGCCTGCTGCACCTTGGGCAGTTCCGCCAGACGCAGGCGCAAGGCTTCCAAGGTGGCCTTGTCGATTTCATCCGGGGTCACCAGGACGACGCCCGGCAGCGGGTTATCCGGCAATTCCTTGAGCGCTTCGCCCAGGCCGGATTGTTGTTGAAACTCCTCCAGGGCCTGCTCACGGCTGATCCACTCGGCCTCGGCGACATCGTCCATCGCGGCGATCCGTTCGCGCAGCGCCTGGCCTTCGGCCTCGCTCGCGTCGATCTGCAGAAACAGGGAAATCTGCGCGGCGCGCTGCCAGGTGCCGCCCAGGCGCTCGACGTTATCCAGCAGCAGGGCCAGGCCCATCGGCAGGCTCAAGGCCACGGCCATCACCAGGCAAGTGAAGAAGCTGCCGATCGGCTGCTTGCCGAGCCGGCGCAGGCTATCGACCAGGCTGGCGCGATGGCTTTCCAGCCAGGCATGCACCTGACTGCGGAAATCCTGCTCATCGCCCGAGCCCTGCGGGGCGGACTTTTTCGGTGTGGCGCCGACCCGTTGCGCGGGCTGTGGTGGCGGTATGCGGGTGGCGCTCATCAGACCGCCTCCCCGTCGCCGATCAGGCGGCCGCGTTGCAGGGTCAGCATGCGATGGCGCATGCGCGCGATCAGCGCCAGGTCGTGGCTGGCGATCAGCACGCTGGTGCCGAGGCGGTTGATGTCCTCGAACACGCCCATGATTTCCGCCGCCAGACGCGGGTCGAGGTTGCCGGTCGGTTCGTCGGCGAGCAGCAGGGCCGGGCGGTGCACCACCGCGCGGGCGA
>CBIHQF010000700.1:0-1645 GCA_966211665.1 uncultured Pseudomonas sp.
TAGACGTATTCCCAGGCGGTGGTTTTCAGGTCCGGCAGATGGTCGGAATCAAGGCCGGCGACGAATAGCTGCGCCTCGACATGGGTAGCCGGGCGCATGCGCTGGTGACGGTGCAAGCGGCCGGCGCGCTGGAGAATCAGGTCGACCGGGGCCAGGTCGGTGAGCATAAAGTCGAAGTCAATATCCAGGCTCTGCTCGGCCACCTGGGTGGCGATCAGCAGGGCCTTGGCCGGCCGCGTGCCGCTCTGGCCGAAGCGCACCAGAACCTGTTGTTCCCGCTCGCTACGTTGGTCGGCCGGGAAGCGCGCATGGAACAGCAGCAGGCTCGCCTCCTCGCCCAACTGCTGTTTCAGCTTGAGATACAGCGTTTGCGCGCGATCCACGGTATTGACGATCAGTGCGCCGCAGCCGCCGAATTGCAAGCGCTCCAAGGCGCAGGCGACCAGGCTGTCGATATCCTCGGCGACCGCTTGCAGGCCGATCGGCGGCAGCGGCCGCGACTCGCAGGTGGCGCCTCGCAAGCCACGGTTATCGGCCAGCAGCAGGCGCGGATAGGGCTGCTCGGGAATCGCTTCATTGCTCACACCCCAAGCCCGCAGCAAGGCATCGCGGCGTTGCGCGGGCAGGGTCGCGCTCATCAGCACCACCGAGCTGCCCATGGCCTTGAGCCAACGCAACAGGGCCTCGATCAAGCCGCTGGTGTAGGTGTCGTAGGCATGCACTTCATCGAGCACCACCACCCGGTTGCCCAGCCCCCAAAGGCGCACGAAGTGATGCTTGACGTTGAGCGCGGCGAACAATGCTTGATCGATGGTGCCAACCCCATAGGGTGACAATAGCGGTCGGCGCCGCTGCGAGAACCAGGCAGACGAAGTCACGCTTTCGCCGGCAGCGCCATAAATACCGCGCAACTCGACGACCTGTTCGTTGAGCATCGCGCCGCCATGCACCAATTGCACGTCCATAGCGGCTTCGCCGGCAAAGCTGCGCAGGAAGGTCAAGGCGCGGCTGAACAAGGCGTTGCCGGTGGCCTGGGTCGGCAAGGCCACATAGAGGCCACGGTGCCGGTTGGCGGCCTGCAAGCGCAGATGGGCGAGAAAAGCCAGCTCGGTCTTGCCCTCGCCCATGGGCGCCTCGACCAGCAGCAGGGCCGGCCCCTGTACGCCATCGAGCAGGCGGTCAGCCTCGCGTTGCAGGGGGCGGGCGCGGAACTCGGGACGCTGGACGATGCGTCCGATCAGTTGATCGGTGTCTGCCGGCTCGCTCAGCAATGGACGGTAGTGCGACCAGCCGACGGCAGCCAACGCGGTGTCGGCGCGCCTACGGGCATCAGCGTAGTGCTCGATCAGCAGATCATCGCGCTCGCCCAGGGGAAACCATTCCGGATTGGAGCCGATCCAGTCGGCCACGCTGGTCAAACCGGCCAACCACTCCACAGCAGGCAGCGACAAGGCCTCGAGCCGTGGCTGGCCCGGCGGTGCCAACACCGCCCAATAGGCGTCGAAGATTTCCTTGCGCGCCGCGCTCCAGGCCGGCGGTTCGAAGGGAGGCTTGGCGCGGTTGAATTCGCTCTGGCTGAAGTTGTAGCCGTGGTGGGCGCTGATGGCCTGCAATACATGGCGTATCCACAGCAGATGCTCGATAC
>CBIHQF010000701.1:0-1625 GCA_966211665.1 uncultured Pseudomonas sp.
GGACGTCGACGATGTTGACGAGCATCGCCCGCTGCTCGGCGTCCTCGTAGATCTTGATGTTGACGTCGGTGTCGTCGGTGCAGGCGATGACGATGAACGTCTTGTCGAGGTCCTCGATCCCGGCGTACTCGCGCTGGATGTAATAAAGATGCTGACGCTGCGGCAAAGGATGGATTTCGGCGAAGAAACGCCCGGCCACGCGACGCAGGAACCATTCCTCGAGCAGCAGGGCGGGGCCGGCTTGCGCCTCGTCGGTACGGCTGCTCGGCAGGGTTTTCAGCAGCCAGCGTCGTTCCTGGGCATCGCGGACCCGATAGATCAGCGACTGGCGCGATTCGGCCAGCAAGCTGTCGATCTGCCAACCCTCGAACGTCTGACCTTCGCGCAGCTTGGGCGGTAGCGGCCAGTGTTCGAGTTGCGCCAGGGTGTCGGCCAGCACGCTTTCCGGCAGCGATTCGACGCGCAGCAGCAGGGCGCTGGCATTGTCCTGACTGCCCGCCAGGTGAGCGGCATTGACCAGGGCACGGCTCGCGGCGTCGAGATCCTGCTCGTCATGCAGGATGCGTTGGATGCCCTGGTCGCCGAGCGTAGCCCAGACCCCGTCGCTGACCAGGGCGAAGCATTCGCCGGCACGCAGTTCGCCGTCCAGGTAATCCACCACCAGGTGCTGGTCGAGTCCCATCGCCCGCTTGAGCACGTGCTGCATGCCAGGCTGTTCCCACACATGGTCTTCGCTGATGCGTTCGAGCTGGCCCTGGTGCCAGCGGTAGGCGCGGCAATCGCCGACATGCGCGAGGGTGAAGCGGCGACCGCGCAGCACCAGAGCGGTCAGGGTGGTGAGCAGGGGTTGGCCGCCGCCATTGGCTTGCAGCCAACGGTTGTGGGCGACCAGCAGGCGATCGAGGGATTGGGTCACCGCCCAGGTTTCGGGGGTGGCGTAATAATCCAATGCCAGCGCCTGCAGCGTCGCGCGCGCGGCGAGGCCGCCGTCGGCGCATTGGCTGACGCCATCGGCCAGGGCGAACAGATAGCCCTTGCTGGCGGCCAGGGCCGGTGCGGGCGTCACCACGCGGATGGCATCCTGATTCTCGGCTCTGGGGCCGATGGCGCTGGCTTCACCGAAGGTCAATTGCAGGGCCATCGGGCGTTCTCGCTGGATAAATGGCAAAGGTAGCCTGCCGGAGGGTTGAGGCAAAGGCGAGGCCGGGGCATGGCTGCGGGATAGATCGTCGCCGACTTCTCCCACCTTTCCTGACCAGTGCGATGCAGCTGTGCCGGTCAGCCCCGCCTTTGCCTCAACTCTCCGTTGTTTCTATTCGTAGGGTGGATGGCGCTTTTTTCACCCGCCATGAAATTCATGCGGATCGGTGAGGCGTGATCCACCCTACGGTGCTTACACCCGTGCCGCGGTGACCGCCGCGCTGCCCCAGGTGGTGCGCCAACGCTTCTTGACGCCGTACAGGCCGAACCAGGCGAGCACGCCGAGGCTGGCGAACAGCCACAGACCCAACTGGTAGTCGCCGGTCTGCTGTTTGATCGCGCCCAGGCCCGCGGCCAACAGGAAACCGCCGACGCCGCCGGCCATACCGATCAAACCGGTCATCACGCCGATCTCCTTACGAAAG
>CBIHQF010000702.1:0-1619 GCA_966211665.1 uncultured Pseudomonas sp.
GTAGCCTGGTCTATGCCCTGTCGGCGGCGATCCGTGAACGCATCGAGCAACAGGGCAGCGCCACCGTCCATCTCGATCTGCTGCCGCAGAGCTCGCCAGCCAAGTTGCAGACCGCCTTGAGCAAGCCCCGCGGCACCCACTCCATGGCCAAGCACCTGCACCGCCAGGTCGGCATCGACGGGGTCAAGGCCGCACTGCTGCGCGAACTGGCCGCGCCCGCGCTGATCAACGATCCGGCGCAACTAGCCGCCGTACTCAAGGCGCTGCCCATTACCCTGGTCAAAACCCGCCCGCTGGACGAGGCGATCAGCAGCGCCGGCGGCGTGCCCTTCGAGGCACTGGACGCACGCCTGATGCTCAAGCGACTACCCGGCCTGTTCTGCGCCGGCGAAATGCTCGACTGGGAAGCGCCGACCGGCGGCTACCTGCTCACCGCCTGTTTCGCCAGCGGCCGGGCTGCGGGGTTGGGGATCTTGGATTGGCTACAGCACCCTGGGATAACCGAGCCCCCCAGGTAAAACGGGGCAGCGTGCTGGGTAGCGCTGAACCAGAGCGCCCCGGCCCGTCTCATATCCGCCGCAGCGGATTGCCGGGCCCGCAGGAACCTCGCCATGGCTATCCCAGTCTTTAGTTGGCTGAGTGGGCTGCCTCTGCCCGCGATCCACACTGGAGAATCGTTATGCCTACCCTGCGTTTCAGCTTTGGCCTGGGCGCGATCGCGCTCTACGGCTGCGTATTATCGCTGCAGGCCGCCGAATTTCGAGTCACCACCACCGCGGATGCGCATGACGGCCTCTGCGATACCCATTGTTCCCTACGCGACGCGGTGAGTACGGCGAACCGCGAACCCGGCGCCGACCTTGTCCTGCTGCCAGCCGGGCGTTATGTGCTGAGTCTGCTCGCCGAGTTCGGCGAGCCTGGGATTCGCTACGACGAAGACGCCAACCTCAATGGAGACCTGGATATCAGCGACCATCTGAGCATCCGCGGCGCCAGCAGCGCGCAGACGGTCATCAGCGGCATCGACCCGGCGCAACCGCCCTATCGCAACGACCGTCTGCTGGAAGTGCTGAGCGGCGCCAGCCTGAACCTGCAACGCCTGGCCCTGGAAAACGGCCGCACCGCCTTCAACGGCGCCGCGGCGGAGAACCACGGCCTGCTGCGCCTGCAACTGGTCAGGGTGCAAGGCAACCATGCCGCGACCATCAAGCCGGACTTTCGCGAGATCATCGGCGAAGAAGGCTATCGCTACGGCCAGGGCGGCGGCATCGCCAATTACGGCAGGCTGGAAGTCTACTCCTCGGACTTTCTGGAAAATCGCGCGCGCGGCGACCTGGACGACAATCTCGGCCGCGGCGGCGCCATCTTCAACCGCGGCAATCTGCTGGTGCGCGATAGCAATTTCCTGCGCAACTCGGCCTCGGACGAAGCCGAGCGCTCCAGGGGAAGCGGCATTTTCAACGGTGGGGTAGCCGATATCGCCCGCAGCACCTTCGTCGCCAACAGCGGCTCCGAGGGCGGTCGCGGTTTTGCCATCGCCAACGACGACAACGGCGAGCTGAAGCTGACCAACAGCACCCTCAGCGGCCACATCGGCACCGGCGGCGCACTGAGCAATG
>CBIHQF010000703.1:0-1617 GCA_966211665.1 uncultured Pseudomonas sp.
ACAGGAACGCACACCCGTGCCGATCATCGCCCTGACCGCCCATGCCCTGGCCAATGAAAAACGCGCACTGCTGCAAAGCGGCCTCGACGACTACCTGACCAAACCCATCAGCGAACGGCAGTTGGCTCAGGTCATTCTCAAGTGGACCGGCCTGGCGCTACGCAATCAGGGCCCGGAACGCGGCGGCGCGGGCGCGGCGCCCGGTAACAGCCTGAGCGTGCTGGACGCCGAAGAAGGCCTGCGCCTGGCCGCCGGCAAAGCCGACTTGGCCGCCGACATGCTGAGCATGCTGCTGGCCGGTTTGCCCAGCGACCAGCAGGCGATCCGCCAGGCGCGCGAGGCCGGGGAACGTAGCTCCCTGATCGAACGGGTCCACCGCCTGCACGGCGCCACCCGCTATTGCGGCGTGCCGCAGCTGCGTGCCGCCTGCCAACGCAGCGAAACCCTGCTGAAACAGGGCGATCCGGCGGCGCAACAGGCCCTCGACGAACTGGACGCGGCAATCGAACGCCTGGCCCAGGAGGCCAAGGTCAGCGCCTAAAAATCTGTGACCCGGACAAGCCTCGGTGCAATTCGGGTTATAGCGCTTGAATGTAGATCCCGCGGTTGGTGCGCAAGCCCCGGAGAGCCGCAATACCGTAGGAGGCCCGCCCTCGGGGCGAGCTTTTCCCTGTGCCCGCCTGGCTGTGAGCTGGTAGCCCTGCGGCTGCATTCGCCGCGAGGGCGCGCCTCCTACAAGAACCTGCGCGCCCGTAGCCAGCCGAATGTAATCCAGAGAAAACTGTCGTCTTACTACACCGCTTCCGAATTGCCGGGACAAGGCGCCGGACCACCCACCCGCTCGAACCAAACGACCGCGAGGAGGCAACATGCATATCCTGTTTTTCAGCAGCAAACCCTATGACAGCGCCAGCTTTCTCGCCGCCGAGGTCGCGCCCGGCTATCAATTGCATTTCCAACAGGCCCGCCTGACCCTCGACAGCGCGACGCTGGCGGCGGGCCATGAGGTGGTGTGCGCCTTTATCAACGACGACCTGTCGGCGCCGGTACTCGAACGCCTGACCGAGGGCGGCACACGCCTGATCGCCCTGCGCTCGGCGGGCTATAACCATGTCGACCTCAAGGCAGCAGAGCGTCTCGGACTCTGCGTGGTGCGGGTGCCCGAGTATTCGCCGCATGCCGTGGCGGAACACGCGGTGGCGCTGATTCTGTCGCTCAACCGCCGCGTGCACCGCGCCTTCAACCGCACCCGCGAAGGCGACTTTTCGCTGCACGGCCTGATCGGTTTCGACCTTTATGGCAAACAGGTCGGAGTTATCGGCGCGGGCAGGATCGGCCGCGTATTCGCCCGCATCATGGCCGGCTTCGGCTGCCGCGTGCTGATATTCGACCCGCGCGAGGTCGAGGGCCTGGAAGCCTTCGGCGCCATTCAAGTGCCATTGCCGCAACTGCTCGCCGAGAGCGACATCATCAGCCTGCATTGCCCGCTGACCGGGAGCAGCCACCACCTGATCGATGCCCGCAGCCTGGCGCGGATGAAGCGCGGCGCGATGCTGATCAACACCGGCCGCGGCGCCCTGATCGACACCCCGGCGCTGATCGGCGCGCTGAAAAGCG
>CBIHQF010000704.1:0-1611 GCA_966211665.1 uncultured Pseudomonas sp.
CGAACATGATCAGCGTGGCGCCGCCGAGCACCGGCTTGGGCATCAGCTGCAGCAAGGCGCCGACCGCCGGGAACAGGCCGAGCAGCACCAGAATGCCGGCAATGTAGAACGCCACATAACGGCTGGCCACGCCGGTGAGTTGGATCACCCCGTTGTTCTGGCTGAAGGTGGTCATCGGCAGGCTGTTGAACATCGCCGCCAGCGCCGAGTTGCAGCCATCGGCGAGCACCCCGGATTTGATCCGGCGCATATACAGCGGGCCGCTCACCGGTTGCTTGGAGATGATCGAGTTGGCGGTCAGGTCGCCGGCGGTTTCCAGCGGGGTGATCAGGAAGATCACCGCAATCGGCACGAAGGCCACCCAGTCGAAGTTGAAACCGTATTTGAACGGCACCGGCACGCTGACCAGGGGCACCTGGGCCATGCTGGCGAAATCCACCTTGCCGGTGAACCAGGCCACGGCGAAGCCCAAAGCCAGGCCGATGATAACCGCCGATAAGCGCACCACCTGGGATTTGAAGCGGTTGAGCACCACGATGGTGACCAACACCAATGCGCCGAGGCCCAGGTGGTGCAGGGCGCCGAGATCCGCCGCGCCATAGCCGCCGGCCAGGTCGGTCATCGCCACCTTGATCAGCGACAGGCCCATCAGACAGATGATGGTGCCGGTAACCACCGGGGTGATGACGCTGCGCAGTTTGTTGATGAACTGGCTGAAGGCGATCTCGACGAAGGCGGCGCAGAAGCACACGCCGAAGATGGTCGAGAGGATTTCCTCCTCGCTGCCGCCGCGGCCCTTGACGATAAAGCCGGCGCTGAGAATTACGCTGAGAAAGCCGAAGCTGGTGCCTTGCAAACACAGCAAACCGGAACCGACAGGGCCGATGCGCTTGGCCTGGACGAAGGTACCGAGACCGGAGACGAACAGCGCCATGCTCACCAGGTAGGGCACATGGGCGCCCAGGCCGAGCACGCTGCCGACGATCAGGGTGGGGGTGATGATGCCGACGAAACTGGCCAGCACATGCTGCAGCGCGGCGAAGATCGCCGGGGTGAACGCCGGGCGGTCGTCGAGCTGGTAGATCAGGTCGTTGTTACCCACAGACGGAGCTGTGGCGTTCGCGTTAGGGGTCGTGGTCATTGTCAGAGCCTGCCAGTTGTTTTTATACGGTCATGGGCTTGCACGAGGCTTCACGGCGCCTCTTTCCAATTCCAGGCAGAAAGCTGTCTGTCTGGTCAGAATGGATCGACTATAACAACTTGTTCACAGTGTTAAAAACAATTTATTAGTGGATTGTGTACAAATTTCCGGCCGTCGGTCCGATGGCTGGCGTCGGGGCTTCAAACGAGCGAGAGAGGGGGCTGAAGCGGAGGGGGAGGACGTAGGGTGCGCCGTGCGCACCAGCCTTGGCGCGTTTTGCAAGCGCATCTGCTCGCGAGAATTTTCGAAACGCCGACAACCGCTCGCGGCTAAAGCCCCTCCCACAAGGCTGCAGCGGACTCCAGATTGAACGGGTACATGGCCATGAAAAAAGCGCCGCACCCTCGCAGGGTGCGGCGCTTGGGCGTATCAGTTGAGCTGCGCGCCTTGGTCGATCCAGGCGCCGATCA
>CBIHQF010000705.1:0-1567 GCA_966211665.1 uncultured Pseudomonas sp.
GAAAAATATTTGACCCTCAACAGAGTATCTACGGGAGCAGCGCTCGGCAGCTCTTGCCCAAACGGCAACAGACCCTAACGCGTAGCGATCCAGATCAGCAAGGCGGCTTGGAATAAGCAGAACGCCACCAGGCAGGCGATGGTAAAGCGCAAGCTGCCGTCTTCGCGCTTGAACAGTTTGAGGCGTTCTTCCAGTTTGCGAATTTTCACGTCCTGCTCGCGCAGGTTCTGGTCGGCCTGTTGCAGCATATTGGCGGCGTCGAGCAGGCCGACGATCTGCACCTTTTCCGTGTGCCAGTCGCTGTGCAGCGAACTCACCCGCGCGGCGCCGTAGCGTGCCTTGAGCTGCAGCGGGTCGAGGTATTCGACGACGAATCCCTGGGCTTGCAGGCAATGGTCGCGGCGCAGGCGGGCTTCCTCGGCGAGCGCGTCCTTGGCCGGCAGGGCGCCACCCTCCACCGTATAGTGCGCGCACTGTTGCCGGGCCCAGGCGATGCCTTGGGCGAGCAGGAAACGCCCGAGCCCGCGATTGCCCGGTTCGACGTGCAAGCCCTGATCGGGACCGAAGCGCGCTTCCTTGAGGCGGTGATCGAGCCAGACTTCCAGCAGGTTCTGCTCTTTGCGCACGCGCTGACCGGGGATCTGAATGCTCAGGCGCAACAGGCTCTGTTCCTTGCTGTGCCGCGTCACCCGGCCCAACTGTACGAAGCGCAGCGGCCGTGCGCCGGTATGCCGGTCCACCGGCAAGGGCGCCAAACGCAGCAGGCGGAACTGCTCGGGCTCGAGGTCCGCCCAGGCGTGGGGCGCCACCGCGGGCTGCGATTCCGCGGCTTCGGCCGTAGCGTCGGCGTGCGGGGCTTGAGGGTCGGTCATTTGCGGCTGTCCTGTACGCACTCCCAGCACTATTACCGCTGGTGCATTGATTATCGGCCAATTTGCGCCGTGCTGGAGGCGGTGCGCTGAATAAAGCTTGCGACCTGCTCGATCAGCGTACTGGCCAGCGGTAGCCGGGGATTGTCATAGGACGCCAGTTGCGCCCTCAAATCCAAGGGCACGATGCGTAACGCATGGTTCATGCCCTCGACCAGGACCAACTCGGCATCCGCCTTGTAGGCCTTGAGCGCACGGGCATCGGCGACGCCGACCTGGATGTCGTGGGTGCCCTGGACGATCAGCGTGGGTATCCGCAGACGGGCGAAGGCCTCGCCGGGGTTCTGCCGGAACAGCGAGATCAGGTACGGCTGCACGCTGGGGCGAAACAGTACCTTGAGTTCATCGGGCACGTCGTTGCGCTGTTGCCCGGCGAGCAGGGCGTCGAGCAGCTCATGGCTTTGCCGCAGCAGCCGGGGCGGTAGACGGTGGTGCAGTTGCTCGCGCAGCACCTGATCGATGGGACGGGCGCTGCCGGCGATGGAGACCAGCGCATCGGCGCGTGCCTGCGGCGCCGCCAGGCTGGCGATCAGTGCGCCTTCGCTGTGGCCGAGCAGGATCAGTCGGTCGAAGGTCGGGTCGGCTTCGAGTAAACGGCCCCAGGCCACCGCATCGGCGACGTAACGCTCGACGCTGAG
>CBIHQF010000706.1:0-1553 GCA_966211665.1 uncultured Pseudomonas sp.
TGGCAGATTCGCGTCGCGGAAGGCCAGCCGCTGCCGCTCAAACAGGAGGACATCCGCCTGACCGGCCACGCCATGGAGGTGCGCCTGTACGCCGAGGATTCGACCCAGAACTTTCTGCCACAAACCGGTCGCGTACTGCGCTGGGAGCCGGCCTTGCTAGACGGCATCCGCATCGATCATGGTCTGCTCGAAGGCCAGGCCATCAGCCCGTTCTACGACCCCATGCTGGCCAAGGTCATCGCCTATGGCGCGACCCGCGAGGAAGCCCGGCGCAAGCTGGTGCGCGCGGTCGAGGATTGCGTGCTGCTGGGCGTCAACGGCAACCAGCGCTTTCTCGCCAACCTGCTCAAACACCCCGAGTTTGCCGCCGGTAACGCCACCACGGCCTTTATCGCCGAGCATTTCGCCGACGACCCGAGTCTGAGCCCGCAGCCACCGGCCGCCAGCGAACTGGCGGTGGCCGCCGCCCTGCTCTACCAGCAATCGGCCAACGCCCGCGCCCACCAGAGCGGTTTGGCCGGTTGGCGCAACGCCGGCAGCGCGCCTTGGCGCTTCGTCTTGAAACTGGGCGAACAGCCGTTCGATATCGAACTTGACGTAGTAGCCGATGGTCCACAACCCAGCCTGCTGCTGGTCAGGGTTGCCGAGCAGCGGACCGCTATCAGACTACTGGCCTGCGACGGCCGCTGGGCCAACCTGGAACTCGACGGTATTCGCCAGCGCATGGCCTATCACCTGGACGGCGAAACGCTCTGGCTATACGGCCATAACGGCAATCTGCAGTTCAGCGACATCACCCATCTGCCGGTCGGTAGCGCCGCAGGTGCGGGGTCCGGCAGCGTCAAGGCGCCGATGGATGGCGCCATAGTCGAGGTACTGGTCGAAGAAGGCGCCAAGGTCAGCAAGGGTCAGCTGTTGCTGGTATTGGAAGCGATGAAAATGGAACACCCGCTAAAAGCCAGCATCGATGGCGTGGTCCGCCGGGTTGGCGTAAGCCGCGGCGATCAAGTGAAGAACCGTCAATTGCTGGTGGAGATCGAAGCCCTGGAGTAGCGACCGTCATACGCTGTAGGAGCCAGCTTGCTGGCGATCTCGCCCCCACTGATCGCCAGCAAGCTGGCTCCTACAACCGGTATTCCAGGGCTCTGACGAATAACAACAGATCACGGAGAAGCATATGTCACTGCAAGGCAAAACCCTGTTTATCACCGGCGCCAGCCGCGGCATCGGCCGCGAGATCGCCCTGTGCGCGGCGCGCGACGGCGCCAATATCGTCATCGCGGCGAAAAGCGCCGAGCCCCACGCCAAACTGCCGGGCACCATCCATTCGGTGGCCGATGAGGTCGAGCAGGCTGGCGGCAAGGCCCTGGCCCTGCAATTGGATGTGCGCGACGAAGCCGCGGTAAAAGCCGCCATGACCCAGGCGGCCGAGCACTTCGGCGGTATCGATGGGCTGATCAACAACGCCGGGGCGATCAAGCTGGTGGGTGTGGAAAAACTCGAACCCAAGCGCTTCGACCTGATGTTCCAGATCAACACCCGCGCGGTGATGG